>CAMYJX010000040.1:5400-37169 GCA_947258825.1 uncultured Pseudomonadales bacterium | reverse complement strand
TCCCTGTGGTCACACCCGCGGGTTCTGCTCACGCCTCATACTTCAGCCGCCAGCGACCGACCCGCGCAACCCAGCATCGATGTTTTCGTCGCCAACTTGCGTCGCTACCTGGATGGTCTTCCCATGGAGAACGTCATCGACTGGGAGCGCGGCTACTAGACAGGGCCTGGCGCATTGGAAGTCTGCTGGGGCGCATTGAAGCCCCTGGCGAGGAGCCATATCCCGAGAGTTACCTCGAACAGGAACACCGGGGCGGTGCTGATCAACCCCAGATCAGTATCCAGAACCGCGAGAGCCGAAGACAGAGCTAGAATGAAGTACCCGGCGATGCCCAACGTTGACAACAACGTCGGTATAAGTCGGCGTCGAAGAAGCACGTAGCAGAAAAACAGGCTGCCTAAACCCAGAAAGATCATCGCGATGTTGTAGGCGTACCAGTTTCTGCTAATTGCAGAGATTCCCTGGCTCACCAAGTAGGCACCGCTGGCCTTATCGATCTGAGCATACTCATCTCCAATGGATAGCAGTGAAAGAATGCTGATGACACCGAAAGCGAGCGTCACGGCTTCGACGATGCGGGTTGCCAGGTAACTGATCGCCAGCAAGGTATGTTCTTCTCGAAAAATCTGATAGATCAACGCGCCAATGCCTACCACTGAGATCGAGTTAACGATCATCAGAAGTGCTGCGATGCGGATTTCTACTTCACTCGATACCACTTCAGCGAGGTAATCGTCGCTTCCGATAACGGGAAGAAGCAGAAGATTGCCCGCTATGGATACCGCCATGGCGACAAGAAAGAGCAATCCCACCCAAGCGGCTGCCGAACGATTCTCCAAGATACGGGCCCCTCTCAGTTTGCGAGAGCTCGAGATTAGACCACAGACAGTCAACCTTTTTCCGCGCAGGATCCGAAACGCTCATATCCGCTCCGAGACCTGTTTGTCGGCTATGGCTGCCATTGCGGCACCAACCCGTAACTTGAGCAGGGCTGGATCATCTGAACTGGCGTATGATTGCCGATGGGATGAGTCGGCCAGGGCGGCACGATTCAGCAACAGAAGTCTTCGAATGAGATCAGGTAGCCGGGTAACCTTATGAGCGATGGCTGTTGCAGTGGTCAGCTCGACGTTGCTGCCCTGGAGGCAGAGCAACGGCGTGTTCTGAAATCTGTCCTCGTCATAAACCTCAGCACGTTTGCCATGATGGTCGTGGGCGCGATCCTCAGCGGATCCTCGGCCCTGCTTTCGGGGAGCCTCGATAACCTTGGAGATGCTCTGACCTACGCGATGAGCCTCGCCGTGGTGGGTGCAGGGTATGCGGCCAAGGCTCGGGTTGCGCTGTTCAAGGGCTTTCTGATCCTCGGAGCGGCAGTGGCCGTGGCCGTCCAGATCGCGTGGCGATTGACGGACCTGGAAACGCCGATTTTCGAGACCATGGGATTGTTCGCGCTCCTGAACCTGGCAGCCAACGCGCTGTGCCTTCGGTTGCTGCATCCGTTTCGGGACAGCGACGTGAATATGTCGTCGGTCTGGGAATGTTCACGCAATGACGTGATAGAGGGTTTCGCGGTTATCGGCGCTGCAGTTGCGGTTTGGGTGTTCGATTCCGGATGGCCTGATATCCTGATTGCCACGGTGTTGCTGTTGCTTTTTCTGCGCTCGGCGACTCGCGTGCTGCGGGAGGCCTTTCGGGAGCTTCACGCCGAACCGGCGTCCTGACTATTCGGGTTCGGGTGGTCGCTGCTCGAAAGCAACGACACCGTCGGGAATCCGCTCCCATGACGCTTTGGAACCAACGAATATGTGCTGCATGTCTTCAATCTGCGGGTCTCCGTTCACGCACCCAAGGGTGACTCCGTGAACAACCCCGTTGAAGGTGCCGCAAAGGGTCGATCCGCACTTGCTGCAGAACATCAGGCCGAATCCCTCGCCGCCGACGTAGGAGGTCAGTCGGTCCTCTCCTGTCAGCCATTTGAACTGGTCCGGATTCACCAAAGCGTAGGCAGATGCTTGAGCGCTGAAAGCCTTGCGGCAGCGGGAGCAATGACACGACCTCGCGTCGTGGAGCGGGCCTGAGATTTCGTATGTTACCGCTCCGCAGAAGCACTCTCCTGATATCACGATTCGCTCCCGCTCGTTGCCTGGCACAGCGTTCAGTTGTCGTAGTGCTCGAAGTCGAAACACTCCGTGTCGACGGTCTTCTGCATGACGTCCGAGTAGCGGTTGCCGGCCACTGATTCTGGTGCGTACAGCTGATTCAGCCGGGCAAGGGTCTCATGCGGCATTTCGAGGCGCAGCGCGCCGAAATTCTGCTCCATATGATCGATACGCGTGGTACCCGGTATCGTTACGACGTGCTCACCCTGAGCCAGCACCCACCCGAGCGCCAGTTCCGGTACGCCACAACCCAGCGCCTCGGCGATTTCCCGGGTCGCGTTCAGCATCTCTAGATTTTTTCCGTAGTTGTCCTTTTGAAACCGCGGCATGGAACCGCGCAGATCGGTCTCGTGAAACGCCTCCGGCTGCAGTGCTTCATCGGAAAAAAAGCCGCGGCCTACGGGGCTGAACGATACGAACGTTACGCCGTACTCAGCGCAGGCGTTCAACACGCCCAGCTCGGGGTTGCGCGTCCAAAGTGAATACTCGGACTGCATCGCGGCGATGGGGTGTACCGCGCAGGCGCGCTTCAATGTATCCGCCGACATTTCTGACAGCCCGACGTAGCGAATCTTGCCCTCGGAGACCAGATCGGCAAGAGCCCCCACAGAATCTTCTATGGGCACTCGACGGTCGAGCCGATGCATATAGTAGAGATCGATGACATCTGTCTGAAGCCGCTGCAGGCTGGCGTCGCATTGCGCTTTCAGATGCTCCGGGCGGCCATCGAGGACGCGCTTTCCGTCGCGCATCCCCATCACGCATTTGCTGGCCAGAACATACTCCGCACGCCCCCAGCAAGGTCTCGTTGCCGCCGAGGCCGTACACGGTGGCGGTGTCAAAGAAGTCGTAGCCGACGTCGAGCGCATGTTGGAACAGGCGAATCGCATGATCCTTCGGCTGAGCTGGGCCATAGGCGTGGCTGACGTTCATACATCCCAGGCCGATTGCATTCACGCGGGTATCGCCGATAGAGCGAGGAGCAAGCATTGCAGTTCCTATTGGTTTCAAGATTTTTATCAGTGTATTCGCGGCATGACCACGGGGACAATCTAGACGTGGACGACGTCGCCCTTCATGCTGAAGAAGATGACCAGTGCTTCTTCGTTTCCCCGCCGCGTGTTGTTCGATCGATCTCGGAAAGTATCCGAATGGGAATGAAAACGGAAGCTCGTGGGGTCAGGTAGTACTAGGTCTAGGAAGTACGAGCCCGGTGTGCCACGATTGGGTGCGCTGAACGGGGGACACGTTATGGGCCGGCACAAAATCATCGCGGATCATGAATCGGGGGTTGCAGAGGCAGTTTCATCGGCCTATGTGCCGCCCCTCCAGCTTACCGAAGGGCAGCAGCCACCCATCGCCGCTAACGGCGGCTTATCCTACATGTCGTTTGATCGCGATGGGGATGCGGGAACTACCGCGGCGACGGAGGCCGCCCTTCGCCAGATTGCCGAGGGGGAAGGGCAGGCGATTATCGACATGCTCGACAATGCACCGCCTGGACCCATTGAGACCAAGTGGGGCATCGGGTTTCGTCGCTACGCGGAGTGTCTGGAATACATTCGGACGAACAACATCGAAGCCCCAGTCGGCGGCCTGGCGCTCCCGCTGCGCTACACCATTCACGAGCAGCCATCCTATTCCATCGTGTCGTCCAATGCGCTCTGGCGGGATCCGGCACGCGAGGCCGAGGCAAAGGCCTTACGCGAGGACGAGCAGGACAACGTGCGGCGGTGCCTTTACTTTCCGCAGGTGCTGCGCGACGCGCGACGTATTGAGGAGTACTACCCGGGCCTCAAGCCCGACAGCCCCGAATGTATGGACAGGCTCGGCGTCTCCCTGGCCCACTGCGAGTCCGAGTGCAGGAACTTCTACGACGCGGCAGAAGTGGAACGCGTTTTCTACCCGGAGATGGAGAGGCTCCTCCTGGACTTCTTCCCGGGCGCGACGGATGCCCTCGTGTATAACCACGATGTGTTCGACAAGGACTACGAGGGCGACCGCACGGAAGACCAGGACAACAAGAATCCGGGCGTGAACGCCAGCTATGCCAACCTCGTACACAACGATCTGAACGACAACAGCGGTCGTGTTCGCTGCCGCGAGCTGCTCACCAAAAACCTGCGGAACTTCGGGCGTGAGCAGCACTATACGGAGGCGCAGGCAGACGCGAAGATGTCACGCAGGTTCATGTCCATTAACCTTGCCAAACCGATGGAGACCGTGCGCCAGAATCCGTTCGTGCTCTGCGCCTGGCCCTCTTTCGCCGACCAGCCATACATTACCAATTACCGCGTTTATGACGACCGGGTGGGAGAGACCACCCGCTTCACCTACCGCCCGGAACACGAGTGGTACTGGTTTCCCCAGCAGACGCCCACCGAGGTCTCGATGCTGAAATGCTATGACTCTGTGACCGACGGTTCCGTCTCGCGCTGGTCTTTCCACACGGCATGCGTAGACCCGACGGCGCCCGACCATGCGCCCTGCCGTAAGAACGTCGTGGTTCGATCCTACGTCTTTTTCTGAGCAGACTAAGAGGTTTCCTGGGGTTCCCACTCCTTTTCATTCGCCTCAGAACCCGCGCCCTGAAATTCTTCAAGGAACGCCTTGGCGCAGGTCCGGGCATCGCTGGACAGTGCAGATTCAATTCTGGGGTAGTTCAGGAAATACCGGGTGCCGGCACGATCCCGCTTGAGAAAATCAAGGTCCACCAGGTAGCGACGACATGTCGCGTGATCCACCAGGGCAAGCATCGAATGAAGCCGGGTCTTAAGGATTTCGTTGAGTTCCAATTCAGTGTAGGGGTGACGCCTTTGCATGCTCAGGCACAAGGTGGCGAGCACGATGTCTCTTGGCCTGGCTTTCTTTGGTATGCGCCGCAGCCGCCCCGAGGCAAGGATTTTCTTCAAGGCGCCCATAACCTCCTCGGCTGACGCCGGCGCAGCCGGTGAGGTCCGGCTGCTGGCGTCGCCGGAAGTCGATATCTGGTCAAGCTCGTCGGGATGTACCACGCATCGATACTCCCTGTAACTGCACGGAATCAGAATATCCCTATCACTTGGAAAGTTCAGAAAAACAGGATTATGCTACCGGCGATGGTCAACAGCACATTGGCGAACGCATACGCGCCGGTATAACCCAGTGACGGTATGGAGCTGTTGGCCGCCTTGGTCACCACGCTGAGGGAGGCGCCGCTGGTCATCTATCCCGTAATGCCGCCAAACAGCAACACCGGATGGATCTTCAGCACTTTCCTGCCAAAGAAATAGCCGGCGAGGATCGGTGTCAGGGTAACCATGATACCGGCCAGCACCAGTGTTGGACCCGCCGCCATGAACGTCTCGATGATGTCGCCGCCGGCTCGCAATCCGACGCCGGCCATGAACAGCAACAGCCCGACCACCGTGAGTATGTCACCCCGACGCAGCTCGAATTCGGCAGTGTTGGGAATCTGCATGCGCATGCGGGAAACGCCGGTAAGCAGCACGCCGTATTTTCCGGCGATATCCAGCTCCTGCAGCGTTTTACCAACGGCGTCTTTGTTGATAACGACAACCTGTGCGGTTTCCGTAAACTGCGCAGTACCCATCTTGGGAGTTATTTCTTCACCTAATTTCGAGACGGTTTCGGTGAAATATTCAACCGGCGCCAGAATGTGCAGTTCATCGCCAAGTTGAAGGAAGCGTTCGGGGTCCGGCTCGAGGAAATCATCACCCCTTTTCAACCGGACCACCGAGGCTTTGTCCCAGTATTGCTCTCGCAGTTGCTTGCCCGGAATTCTTGTGAGTGCCTCATCGGTGACCCGGTATATTCGTGCCGAAACGTTTGTCGGCGGTGATTCTGCTGTGGACTCAGCTTCGATCTCCAGCGCTTTTGCTTCTTTTTCCAGGTCGATGCCCAGCACCTGCGGTAGCAGCTTGATGATGGCAATCAAGCCCGCCAGCCCGAAGATGTAGGTGATGGCGTAGCCGGTCGCCACGTTGCCGATCATGGCATCGGCCGTTATACCTTCCGGAGGCGCTACCTGTCCGGTACGCAACGCTTCCTGGGCGGCGGCGAGGGTGGGCGAGCTGGTCAAACCGCCCGATAACAGCCCGGCCGATGTGCCCGGCGACAGATCCAGGATTTTCGCGGCAATGACCGCGATGATAAATCCCGTCGTGGCAATCACTACGGCGAGGGAAAAATACTTTAGGCCATCGGTTCTCAGCACATCGAAAAACCGCGGTCCCGCCTGATATCCCACCGAGAAAATAAACAGCGCGAAACCGACCGCCTGTGCTCCCGCGGACATGCGGAAGTCGAAATGGCCCAGAAACAGCCCGGCAAACAAGACGCCGGCCACAGGTCCGAGGGAAAAGCTTCCGATACGAATATTACCCATCAGGTATCCCATCCCTAGAATCAGAAACAGCGTAAGCACCGGTTGGGCGTGAAGCGTTTCCAGGAGACGGGTGAAAGCGTTGATCTCTTCCATTGGGGTTCTCTGTTGATGAGGTTCGAATCAGGTCTCATCATCCGGCGTTTTAGATCGTTACACCTTCCTTGATGGTTTCCATAACCCGGATGCTCGCCAGGTCCGCCGGTTCAACGTCGAGCGGATTCTGATCGAGAATGACGAAATCTGCCAATTTCCCAGCTTCCAGAGAGCCCTTCCTGTCCTCTTCGAAGTGCTGGTAAGTGGCGTTTATCGTGATGGATTTGAGCGCGTCCATGACAGGCGACTCGTTGATGGAGAGGATGCTGCCTCCTCGGTATATCGTAGCCGCGGCTGCATCGGGTTCGACCGACGGCGCATCCGTGCACGCGCCGAGGCCAGCGATAACGAAGACGGCCATCAGACCTCGCAAGAGATCTGTCTTCATTTTGCAGAGGTCCACAGAGCTTCCCCGATTTTTGGTCTTATAGGCGTAGATATCGCGCTTGGCACGGTTCATGGCGTTCTTTCGAGAATCTTACTCGAATTCCGGCGGATATATATCCGACGTCTAGTGCCCCCTGTCGTCCTGCTGGATTAATTCGAGCTGGGAAGCTAACTTCCTGGCTGCTATGGCTTTACCTTGACGGAGAAGATCCGATGAACAGAACGTCGAATTTGCCCTTTACTCCTGCGGATAAGGCGCCCGATCCGGATCTGGGGGTCGACCGCATACCAGTTGATCGCTACACCGACCCCGCGGTTATGAAGCTGGAAGATCAGCGTATCTGGTCAAAGACGTGGCTGCTGGCAGGTGCCGCGTGCGACGTGGCAGAACCGGGGGACTATTTCGTCTTTGAAAACCTGCGGGAATCCGTGCTGGTCACCCGTGCTGCCGACGGGGATATCCACGCTTTTTTCAACGTATGTCAGCATCGGGGTAACCAGCTGAAACCTGAAGGATGCGGCTACTCCGAACACCTGGTCTGCGGTTTCCACGGCTGGGAATGGAATCTGGATGGTACTGTCAAGCACATTCCTGAAGCCCATGATTTTCCCCAGGGCACGCCGGCCGAAGAGTTGAGACTGCAGGAGCTGCGCTGCGATACCTGGGGCGGGTTTGTCTGGATCTCCATGGACCCTGACATTGAACCGCTGATCGACTATCTCGGGGTCGTGCCGGAGCATCTGGCTCCTTATGAGTTTGAAGATATGGTGCTCGTGTCTGACGAGACGGTGGAATGGGACTGCAACTGGAAGACGTCCGTCGACATCTTTTCAGAGACGTACCACGTTCGGGGCGTGCATCCTGAATCAGAATTTGTCGCCGATGACGTCAACGTGCAGATGGACATCTACGGTCCCCATTCCCGCTTCATCGCGCCCATGTATATTCCCAGCCCTCGAAGAATTGGTGAAGACAAAGCGCTGAATGACGTCATGATCGACTATTTGAAGTCCGAGGGTTTTCCGGTGGACAGTTTCGAAGGTGATGTCACGACCCTGCGTGGCGCGGTGGCTGCGCACAAACGGGCGATGACCAGCGAACATGGTTTGGATTTCTCCAATCTGACCGATGACCAGCTGACGGCGGACTACCACTACAACATCTTTCCCAATATCACTTTCAATCTCTTTGGTGAGCAGATGTGGATGTTTCGCCACCGGCCGCACCCGACCGATCCGAACAAAATGTACTTCGATCGAATGATTTTCAACCGGGTAGCCAAGGGCGGAGTTACCGCGTCTGCCAATGCGGGCGCGGTAGATATGTTCGTGGAGTTGGGCGACGATGTGGTGGAGGGCAGGCCGAAACATGTCTTCTACCGCTACGGTGAAAAGTCATCCGGCCTGTTGCTGGATCAGGATGCATCCTGCCTGGCCGGGGTACAGAAAGGGCTTCACTCACGCGGCATGAAGGGGTTCTGGATATCTCACCATGAGCGGCGCATCCGCAATTTTCACCATTGGTGGGAAAAATACATGGGTATCTGACGCGCTGGCTGATTGCGTAAGACCAGTTGAAACGGAATCCGCCGGCAGCGCCATTGCCGAAATTTCGAGGAGAACAAGCATGTGCGATGAGAACACCGTCAGGGATGCCGATGAGTATCTGAGTAACTCCGCCCGTCTGTCCCGGCGGCGGTTCAGCACGCTCACTGCGGGTGCCGCGGTGGCTATGCTGCTGCCGCGGGTTGCGAACGCGCAGCAGGTCATGGAGGCCGATGTCGAAATTGTCACCCCAGACGGACTCGCGGACTGCTATTTCGTTCACCCGGCCACGGGCAAGCACCCGGGTGTGATCGTCTGGCCCGACGTGCTGGGCTTGCGACCGGCATTTCGCGCCATGGGAAAGCGACTCGCGGAGTCCGGCTACGCGGTGCTGGTGGTCAACCCCTACTATCGCAAAGCTGCGTCGCCGGTGGTGAGCGAAGGTGCCAGCTTCCAGGACCCGGCGGTCCGTGAGGCGGTGATGCCCCTGGCCATGTCACTGTCTGCCGCGACCAATGTCACGGACGCTGAGGCGTTCGTCGCGTTCCTCGATGCCCAGGCGGCTGTGGATACCGGCCGCGGGATCGGCACCACGGGATACTGCATGGGCGGACCTATGACCATGCGTACGGCGGCGGCGATACCCCACCGGATCGCCGCCGGCGCGTCCTTTCATGGCGGTCGACTGGTCACCGACGGCGCGGACAGCCCGCATCTGCTGGTTCCACAGATGCGGGCAAGCTACCTGTTCGCCATCGCGGAGAACGACGACCAGCAGCAGCCGGAAGCCAAAGCCGTGCTGCGCGAAGCGTTCGCTGCGGCAGGGCTGGCTGCAGAAATCGAGGTGTACGAGGACGCGCTGCACGGCTGGTGCCCGCCGGATTCGCGGGTATACGACGAAGCTCAGGCGGAGCGGGCTTGGGCTCGGTTGCTGGCTTTGTTCGAGTCCGCGCTGGCCTGATGCCGTCCACTTCGGACATCCGGTTGCAGCAGGATGAAGTCCAACAGACAACGATAAGAGACGTTCGATCATGGATTTAGAGTTAACACTCCGCTACTTCGGCATTGATTGGGTTGCCATGGGTTTCACATTCGTTGCCATCTATCTCCTCGGCAATCAGTCCAAAGCCGGTTTTGCCACGATGATGTGCGGTAACACCTGCTGGGTCATCGTTGGAGTGCTTACGAGTAGCATCGCGATGGTCATCGCCAATGCTGTTTTCTTCGCAATGAACGTCCGAGGTTGGGCGAAATGGACGTCAGGCTCGAGCTCGTGAAACCTGATCGTTTTCCGCGTTCAGCAGGCTACCATGTGAACTGGATGATTGAGAATTCCATGGGGCCCAATGTTCTCTGGTTGAGTGAGTTCCTCTCTGAGGCGATGGAATTCAAACCCGGAATGAAGGTGCTCGACCTCGGCTGCGGAAAGGCGCTCAGCTCGGTTTTTTTCGCACGAGAATTCGGCGTGGAGATCTGGGCCACTGATCTGTGGATTGCGGCTGAAGAAAACGAACGGCGCATTCAGGAAGCCGGTCTGGCCGGTCAGATTCACGCGGTTGGCGCGGAGGCTCACGCCTTACCGTTCGAACAGGATTTCTTTGACGCGATAGTCAGCCTCGATGCGTATCACTACTTCGGAACGGACGACCTGTACCTTGGTTACATAACGAAGTTCCTGAAACGCGGTCGCCAGATCGGAGTTGTCTCGCCTGGCCTTGTGCGCGAGTTTGAAGGGGATCCGCCCGAACATCTGCAGTCAGGGTGGTACTGGGATTTCGCCTCCCTGCATTCCCCGGCGTGGTGGCGTCGACACTGGGATCGCGTTGGCAAGGTCAATATCGAGGTGGCCGACTGGCTGGAGGATGGCTGGAAGCATTGGGCCTTGTGGAACCGCGTCTGTAGTGAGCAGCCGGGCGTCGACAGTCCCGAACTCGCTTACGCAGAAGAGGCCGCTTTCGTAGAGGCTGACGCCGGTCGCAATCTGGGGTTTGTGCGGGTTGTCGCCACTCGCCGGGAGCAGGACCGATGGCTATAGCGGTTGGTCGGGTCGTCCGGTTCGGTCGACCGGTTCGGTCGACCGGTTCGGGTAGCTGGCGCTCGTGTAGCTGGGCGTGTCGGGCTCAGCTCGCCTTGACCAGCAGCTTGCCGAGGTTGCCGCCCTTGAACATGAACTGGAGCGCCTCGGGATAGCGCTCGATGCCCTCGAGAATTTCTTCGGCAAGGATCAGCGAGCCGTCCTTCAGCCACCGGGTGAGCTCCGCCGTGGCGGGCCCGATGCTTTCTGGAAAATGGAAGAAGGCGAACCCTTCCATGGTGGAATGCCGCTCTGCCAGACGGAGATACATGGACGGTCCGGTGACGTTGTCCATGTCGTCGTACTGCGAGATGGCGCCGCAGATGACCACTCGAGCCCGCATGGCGAGGTTGTCGAGCACGGCGTCCAGAACCGGCCCGCCGACGTTGTCGAAAAACACGTTCACCCCGTTCGGTGCGAGCTCACGCAGACGGGCATTCACGTCTTCGTTCTTGTAGTCGATGGCCGCGTCGAAGCCGAGATCTTCGATCAGGTGCTTCATCTTCCTGGGACCGCCGGCAATGCCGATGACGGTGGCCCCGTCGCGTTTGGCGATCTGACCGGCGATCGAACCAACCGCACCGGCCGCTGCAGAGACCACGAAAATGTCTCCAGCTTGAGGTTTCGCCACGCACCGAATGCCAATCCAGGCGGTGACGCCGGTCGAAGGGCCCAGCGCCCCCAGATATGCACTGAGCGGCAGCCCGGATTCGTCTATCCGTTCGATCTGATCCGGGGTGACGGTTGCGATGGTTTGCGCGCCAAACCCACCTCGAACCGCTTGTCCCTGCTCCCAACCCTGGGCGGTCGAGCCGATGATGCGGCCAACGCCTCCGGCGAGAATCGTATCGCCGATTCCTACCTGCTGGTGGAAGCCCTCTCCTCGCAGCATCGTACGGGTGCCGGCATCAACGGAGATGTACTCAACGGCGACGCGTATCTGGTTATCGGCAAGCCCGGCCAGCTCTTCTGTCTCGACGGAGAAGCAGTCGGGCGTCGCTTCGCCGACCGGTCGTTTGGCAAGCGCCACGCGTGTATTGGTCATAGACATCGGGCAAGCCTAACATACGGCGGATCCGTATGGCTCATTCGGCCCCGATGCGATTGAGTATGTTGTCCACCTCGCTCTGGAACGATTCGCGGTAAGTATGGGAGTTTCTGGCCCAGTAATCCCGGACCGCATCCTTGGTCAGGATTCGTTTGATGCTGTTCCGCGTTGCCTGCCAGTGCTCGGCGTCCACCAGGCCGAGGGTATGCTGAAAGTGGTTGTTCTCGTAGTAAACGAAGTTGGCCTCGGAATACCAATCCGTGAAGCCCTGCTGCTCCTGGTTGAGCGGTTGATTTTCGAATAGCGCGGTGACGGTAGATGGTCCGCCGGGTGAGCTGAGCAGTATCGAAATGAGCTCGATGTTTGAGTCCGTTCGCGCCTGGTAAGACGCTGCCACGGCAAGGCGATTCGACTGTCGCACCTGCAGCGCGATATGAACAAGGGTGACAAGTACCACCACCGAGCCTACGAATTCTCCTAATGCACCCAGATCCTGAACCGTCCATTCCATGATTGGCCTCCCCATGATTGACCTAGATTGTTGGCCCGAAGAGGCTACCTCATATGGGTGGCGCCGGGAAAACATCCGTCCGTTTCCATTCCCGGGGTACGAGGTCGCCGGTGTTGTAGCGGTTTCGATGGTGTATGGTTGGCTGCCTGCGGCACAGGAATTTGAGGTACTGAGATGAACCGAGCAGCGGTGCTTGCCCTGGGCGTAACCTGCCTCACCGCCTGCGGAGGCAGCGAGTCTGTTTCCCCACCCGACGAGGCGGTAATCCCGGAGCCGCCCACAACGCCTCTGGTTGGCGAGGCAGTGAATTCCTTGGGCCGGGAGACCTATGAAGGTTTCTGTGCTTCGTGCCATGACACCGGCGTTGATGGCGCGCCGGTGACGGGAAATCCTGCCGGCTGGGAATATCGATCAAACCTCTGGCAGGCAGTATTAATGGAACACGCAAAGGCCGGTTATCTGGAGATGCCGGCCAGGGGCGGGGCAGGGGAACTCTCCGACTTCTCTGTAAGCGCTGCCGTCGAGTTCATGATGCTCGCCACCTTTCCGGACAAGTTGCCCGACCAGTAGTCGAGGGCCGGCCGGGTCTGGACGACTGGTAGCCTCAGAACGGCTCAGATCAACTCGGGCGCTGGTTGAAAACTTCCTCGAGGGCTGCACTTATGTAACCCGGATTGCTGCGCTCCATGTAGTCTGTCGACTGGTTTTTCCAACGGACGATGCCATAGGCGTCGATCATCAATGTGGTTGGTATCGGCAAGCCAGGCAGCCCCGGAGGCCGTACTGCGGTATTCAGGTTACGCAGGCCAAAGATGTCCGTAGTTTCGAGTTCAGCGTCAGCCAGGAAAGTTCCCGCTTTTTGCCGGGAAAGTTGGCTCCCATGTACCAGGAATCGGCCCATGGAAAGAGCGTGTCTTCCGCAATATTCGCGATGTGTCGGGCTCAGGTTGCCGCTGCCTCGTCGGTCGCCTCGATTCGAGACAGCTTCGGCCATCTAGTTCTCTCCCCAGAGCGCTGGTGGCGATTCTGCTCGAAGTTTATAGCGTTAAACAGACTCGTGCTTTTCCCGTCTATCCTCAAGGAAACTCAGAGAAGGAAACTCAGATAAGGAAAGGCAGATATGTGTGGTGAATCACTGCCGAGTTGAGCAGCGTCGTCTATCTTTTGCCTTGGGCAGCGCTACTCAACGGAACGGGATCGTCTGTCGATCAGCTTTTTCATGAAAAGAACCATTTTTCTCATACTGGTTGGCTTCTCTATCGGGGCATACAACAACTACTCCAACACTCACCATGATCTGGCTGTTATGGACGGCAAGCCGCACTATCAGCTCACCATGTACTCCCTGAGAACCTGTGGGTTCTGTAGAGAGAAGCGAGAGCAGCTGCGAAAGCAGCACATAGCCTTCGACGAGCACTTCATCGATGAAGACGACTCGAAATGGGCAGAAGTTACCGCGAAGCTAGAAAGAGCCGGTTACCCGCCCAGCGGCTATGGCACGCCTATATTCGAGGCAAACGGCAATATGCTGCCCAACAACCCGAAGATGAGCCTCATCAAATCTACGTTGCGCGATTCGTTACCCGGAGCTGCCGGATAGCCGCACCGCAACCGAAAATGGGTGCGGTCGCGTTGGCCACGGACTTTTATGCCCCCAGCATGGGAAGATGTTTGATTCTGTGATAGGTCAGTGACAGGGCGATGCAATGCTTCAATTCGCTGGCCGCTACCTCTTCATTCTGCTGGAAGACGATGGCCCGGTTTCCCTCATAGCGAAACTCAGCTCCATAGATCTCTTTGAAGGTGTCCACCAGCCTTGAATTGCAGTTGAAGTACATCGCGTACTGCTCCGGCCTGGACTTTTTCCAGCCGATCCTTATCGTGCTTCCACCTTTCGCCAGGTACGCAGGCTCGTTCCATTTGAGCGTTTCCTCCAGCGCTCCAACGCCGTCGATTTCCTGCGCCGTTTCATAGATCAGCGTACGAAGAAACAGCAGTTTCCTGCGAATGTCGTCGGGATAGCATCTGAAAACGCTATCGACTTCTGGAGGGCAAGTATGTTCCATCTGGTGGTTGCTGCCGGGTGCTTTGTTGCGGGGACGATTATAGGTGAATGAGCAGTCCCCGGCAGTGAGCGTGATGGTCAGCCGATAATCGGGTAGGCTAGCCGAAAACGGCGGCACAGACCGGAAATGGGGGGATCATGATGACCAGAGGGGTCGCGCTATTGGGTGGGACGATGGTTGCGTTGCTGGCCGCAGGTACGGTGGATGCATCTCTGCAGGCTCGTGAACGTTACTCTCTGAACAGCCCGCTGCAACCGAGAATCGTCAATGTGTACAGCGAAGCCGGGTGGTTGTATATCACGGGTCAGAACCTGCCGGCGGGCGAGGGTGTAAGAGTACGCTTGGGCAAGCAGAGGTTGGAGGTGGTGCAGAGCAGCAGAACGCTGCTGATTACCCGGATGCCCGAGGCCTTCTCCGGTGGCGAAGTGGAGCTGAAGGTAGAGCGTGGCGTGCGCCGGGCGCGAATCGGTGGCTCGAAGTTTCAGTGGGGATTACTGTTGCCGCGTTAGACGTTAGTCGTCGAATCCTTGCGAGCCGATTCTATGTGTTATCTTTTTCCTCAAGCACCTACCGTGAGGCCAAGGCTATGCCGCGTTTCGTTCTCATCGGGCTCTGTGAGCCGCCCAGTCCTGACAAACAGCAACAGTTCGATGAGTGGTTCGTCGACCAGCATATCGAAGACACGACGAAGTGCCCGAACTTCGTGAGAGGCAGCGTATTCAAGCTCAGTGGGCCCCACCTGGATGGTGATACGGTTTCCGGCTACCTTTCGCTCTATGAGGTTGAGGCGCCGAGCTACGAGGAGGCGGAGCGGGTTCTGAACGAGTGGCAAGCAGACCCCAACGCCTGGGAGGGACGCGGGAAACATCTCGAAACCCTGGAAAAATTCGGAGACTATCCGCTGCGCGTCAATGGCTCCGGTTGGTACGAGCTGCTCAAGTCGTTTGAAGGGCCTAAAGCCGGGGCTTAGTCCTGATTAGGCCAATGGTCTTTCGGGGATCGATCCGCCACTCGCCGTTTTCGATCTGATCCAGAACTGTAATTTAGAAGCCTTTGCGCATGCTTGAAGAGTTTGGACCTTCCCTGTGCGTGGCTGACGGGTCTACCGTCCCGTTCCTTGGCATTCCGTACCCCACGCGCATGGCGGTGGTGAAACTTTCGGACGGCAGCGCGTGGGTTTGGTCCCCGGTCGCCCTGAACGATGCGCTGGCCACTGCCGTCGAGGCTATCGGGCCGGTCCGCCACATTGTGTCGCCCAACAAGATCCACCATCTTTTCCTGAAGGAGTGGACCAGCCGCTGGCCGGACGCTCGGCTTTACGCACCGCCTGGTCTCATAAAGAAGAAACCGGAACTGAGCTTCGATGCAGAGCTGGGCGACGACCCGGATCCCGCCTGGGCAGCGGATATCGATCAGGTGATCTTTCGCGGCTCGCTTGCCATGGAGGAGGTGGTGTTCTTCCACCGCGAATCTGCAACGGCCATTGTCTGCGATCTTGTCCAACGGCATCCCGAATCGCCGAAGACGGGATGGAAGGGCTTGCTGATGCGCCTGGACGGCCTCGTGGGCGAGCATGGAAGCACGCCGCGTGAATGGCGAATGAGCTTCCTGCGCCGCGGCCCCGCTCGCCGCGCGAGAGAGAAAGTGCTTGGGTGGAAGGCCGAACGTCTGTTGATTGCCCATGGCGAGTGTGCCCAGACCGGGGCGACCCCGTTGCTGGCCGAGGCATTGAGTTGGATATAGAGGACGATCTGGATTCGTGGACTTGCCAGCAACCTTCGCGCCGGGTCTCCATCCGGCAGCGTCGCCCGCCCGCAGCCTCGCAGCTGCGGTTTACGGAAAGTATCAACGACCGTCTGTTGCCGGTGGATTTCCTCGGCGGGCCGCTTTGCGGGCTGCGTTCAGGCGTGCCTTGTCTGCCTTGTTGAGCTTTTCAGTAGCCGCGCTCCAGGCCCTCGGCGAGATTGCCAGGGCTCGACGGTTGAGATAGTCCGCCGTCTCCTGCGGATAGGCGTTGTGGATCTCGCGCAGCGTCCAGCCGAGACCTTTCTGAACGTAATGTTCTTCGTCGCCCAGCAGCGGCTCTATGAAGGAGATCAGCTGCTCGAATGGCAGAAAGCGGCTGCGTTTGCTGGCATATTCGATCAGGCTGACCATGGATTGGCGACGCTTCCAGGCGTTGCTCGACCGGTTCCAAAATTTCAGCGTAGGCAGCATCCAGCCTGGATTTTCCTCTACGACGGTGGCGTAGATCTTCGAAAGATCATCACTGTGCTCCCAGCAGGTGCAGCGCTCGACCCACCGGCGAATGGTGGTTATCTCCTGACGCTTAAGTTGCCGGTGCTGGTAGGCGTACAAGGCCTGGCTCATCACCTCGTAGTGGCTGCTGTGACGCCAGATGAAATCCCAGATTGCCAGCTGCTCTTCAGCCGGTGCGGCGCTGAACGAGTAGCCCGCTTTCTGGGCTCGACGCACGTCGGGTACGCGGATGCCCAGCCGAACGATCTCGCCCCGGTCGAGCTTCGCTGGCGTAACACGGGAGGCCAACCCTTCCACTCGCTCAGTGACTTCTGCGAGGTGGTGCTGAAGTTCTCCGGTCATGGCGCCTTTCACCTTCCTGGAGAACTCAATCTATTACGCCCGTTCCTTCGCACCTCTGATGACCGCTTCAGTCCGGCTCGATTCTGGGCAACTCGGCCCGAATCTGGGCTGCAACCTGCTGGATGGTCCCCGCTTCGATCTGCTCCAGCATTACGTGGATGATGCCTTCCAGACGTGCAACGTGCGATTCAAGCGTTGCGACGTGCGCCATGATTTCTTCATACTGGTCCACTCGGAACTCCTACGCTGTGACGATCGCAGAGTAACACTTGAGCCCGTGGGTACAGCAAGGATGGGTGATGCGTACTAAGAACATCCGCCTGGTTTTCATGAGCGTTCCAGCGATGCTTTTGGTTGGCTGCGTCAGTGCTCCTGATGGTCGCAGCTGGGGCGCGGGGCTCCACTGGCCGGATGGCGCTGGCCTCGAGCGTGCCGCCGTTCGCGCCGCCAGAGACCCGATGACCTGGTTGCCGCTGGCTGGTTCCGCTTTGCTGGCGGTTACTGGCGCCGATGACTCGGTGTCCGACTGGGCTGCGGATGAACAGCCGCTGTTTGGCGGCAATGCAGCTGATGTCAGCGACAAACTGCTTGATGTGACCACCGCTTCTTATTTTGTCACGGCGCTGATAGCGCCAAGCGAAACCATCGGCGATAAGGCCAGGGGCCTTGGTGCCGGCATCGGAACCATGTACGTGAACCGGGCCATCACCGATGGTTTGAAGTCAGTAACCAATCGGGAACGGCCGGATCGTACGAATGATCGCAGCTTTCCGTCCGGTCACGCGTCGAACTCGTCGGTGCGGGCGACCCTGGCAGTGGAGAACCTGGCGTACCTGCCGCTACCCGATTGGGCGGCGGGGAGCCTGACGGTTGGGCTGTACTGCGTGGCCGGTGGCACGGCGTGGGCCCGGGTCGAAGCCGAGAAGCATCATGTGACCGATGTGCTGGTGGGAAACGCACTGGGTCATTTCATCGCTACCTTCATGCAGGAAGCCTTTCTGGAGGCCGGCGCGCAGGACCTTTCCGTCGAATTTTTGCCAGTTGAAAAAGGCGGCGCCATCACGCTGCGTGTTGCGCTTGGTCGCTGAGGGCTCCTCGCTGTGGGCGCTTGCGAAATGCCCGCGCCCGGCGCGAACGCCGGTCCTGGTCAGTATACGGGCGTGTCGTTCCTGGAAGACGGCGAGACGGTCGGTGTTACAGGCGAGGGATGCTGGGAAAAGCTGGGCAGCGAGCATAAGTGGCGCGTCCGGGGGATCAACATGTATGCCAACGGCGACGTCAACCTGTCCGACGGGACGCTGGACCTGGCAACCCCCACGTTCAACGGCACGCTGGCACCCTGGACCTGAGCCCGCCCTTGCCAGAGGGCACGGAAGCGTCTTCCGCTTGAAAAAGCGGGAGTCGCTTGCTATTCGTCGGATTTTCCCTGAGTAGGATGGCTGCTCGTTGGCTGACATCTTCATCTCCTATGCCCGATCCACAGCCGTCCAGGCAGAGCTGATTGCCGACACGCTGCGCGAGCTGGGTTATGACGTGTGGCGGGACGATGAGCTGCCAGCCCACCGCGCCTATTCAGACTTAATCGAGGCGGAGCTGGCGGGCTGAACGGGTGAGCCCCAGGCGGACAGGAGAGATCCTCCTGGCGGTGCTACCGTTCGACAATCTATCGACCGATCCCGAGGTGCAGTTCTTTTCCGACGGCGTCAGCGAGGAAATCATTCAGCGGCTGTCGCGTGGGGCAGAGTTGAAAGTGATTGGCCGTACGTCGAGCTTTCAGTTTCGCGGCGACAGCAAGGCGCATGCGTCACAGACGACGCTGTGGTCAGAGAGGTACGACCTCTACCTGCGTGCCCGCCTTCGCGGAAGCCTGGGCCCGCTGGACACCATGTCCGCGAATTCAGTCGCCCTGGCGCGAATGGCCGCCGGCCGTGTCGAAGACGCCGTGCCCGTATTCGAAGACCTCGTGGCACGGAATCCGGACATGAGTTTCCCGGTCTCGAGCCTGCTTCGAGCGAAAGCCTTCCTTGCCGATTGGGACGGGGTCGACGAGTTGCTGCAGCTTGCTGCGAAGCGACAGCTGCGGGAGTCGAGCAGGGGCCGCCATTCATCCGCGCCAGGCGCGAACCCACGCCCGAGAACCTCGGCAGATGGCGTCAGAGCCTCGAAGCCCATGTCGGTACCACAGGCTGTGTTGATGTCTCGCGTCTCGTCTATTCGGCGCATCTGGGCCTCGTCGAGTACTGGACCGGGACCGGCAAATGGCCGGATTGTATCGACGAGGTGCCTTATGACTTCAGGGCCGAGTGCGCCAAAGTGGGCCAGGTGCCGGGAGAGGAATTCGACTTCTGATCCGCAGTGGCGGCCTTGGCAAAAGCCGGTGCCAGTGCGCTAATATCTGGTCGCGAGAACTCTACAGGGAGGGGTCTATGAGCATTCTCAAGTACGGTACGGCTGTTCTTTGCGCCTGCACGCTATTGAGCGCGTGCAGCGACGAGGCGGAGCAATCGGCGGACCAGCCGGCGATTGCCGCTGAGTCATCCCCCGCTGGCGTGGCCGACACAGACTGGCCGCTCCACGGCAACGATTTCGGGGAAACACGCTTCAGCTCCCTTGATCAGGTGAACACATCCACCGTTGGCGAGCTGGGCCTCGCCTGGTCTTACGACCTTGGCTCGACCCGTGGTGTGGAGGCTACTCCCATCGTGGTGGATGGGGTGATGTACGTGAGCGCGCCCTGGAGCGTGGTGCACGCGGTAAATGCAAAGACCGGCGCGCAGCTCTGGGTCTACGATCCCAAGGTGAATCGCCAGCACGCCATCTACGCCTGCTGTGACGTGGTCAATCGGGGGGTCGCCGTTGCGGACGGCCGGGTTTTCGTGGGGACCATTGACGGGCGGCTGGTGGCGCTGAACGCCGAATCCGGCTCGGTGCTATGGGAGGTCCAGACCACGCCCCCTGATCAGCCCTATACGATTACCGGCGCGCCGCGGGTCGTCAAAGACAAGGTGGTGATCGGCAATGGCGGCGCCGAGCTCCTGGTTCGCGGTTACATCACCGCCTACGATACCGCGACGGGCTCCCAGGCCTGGCGCTTCTATACGGTGCCGGGCGACCCTTCGGAACCGGTGGAACATCCGGAGCTTGAAACCGCCATGGCCACATGGACGGGCGAGTGGTGGAAAGACGGTGGTGGTGGCACGGCGTGGGACAGCATGGTCTACGACCCCGACCTGAACCTGCTTTACGTTGGCGTGGGTAACGGTTCTCCCTGGCCACGCTATCAGCGCAGCCCTGGCGGCGGTGACAATCTGTTCCTGTGCTCCATTCTTGCGCTGAACCCCGATACCGGACGGCTCGTCTGGCACTATCAGACCACCCCGGGGGACAACTGGGACTACACCTCGGTGCAGCCGATGATTCTGGCCGACCTCAAGATCAACGGGGAAGAGCGGAAGGTGCTGCTGCAGGCACCGAAGAACGGCTTCTTCTACGTTCTGGATCGCACCAGCGGCGAGTTCATCTCGGCAGAGCCGTATACCACCGTTAACTGGGCAACCCACATAGACCCGGAAACCGGACGACCCGTGGAGGCACCTGTCAGCCAGTACGGCGAAGAGGACAGGATCATCTATCCCGGGCCCTTGGGCGGTCATAACTGGCAGGGAATGGCCTTCAACCCGAACACGGGCTACGTGTACCTGCCGGCGCAGGATGTTCCCCTGCTCTATGCCAATGATCCGCAATGGCGGGAGCAACCGGGCGTCTGGCGCCTGGGCCTTGACGGCGCCAAGCTGTTCGATGCTGAGCTGCCGGAATACAAGGGTTATCTCGTGGCGTGGGATCCGATTGCTCAAAAGGCCGTCTGGCGTCACGAGTTCGACGGCTACTGGAATGGCGGCGTGCTGGCTACCGGCGGGGATCTGGTGTTTCAGGGCAGCGCGGACGGGTTGTTCACCGCTTACGATGCGGTGAGCGGCGATCAGGTCTGGCAGATACCGGGCACCACGGGCATCATCGCGCCGCCGACCAGCTACGCCATCGACGGCGAGCAGTACGTTGCCGTGGCCGCCGGCTATGGCGGCGGCGGCATCAATGGCGGCGTCATCGCGGGTGCCGTCATCAACCGGCATCTCAACCAGGGCCGTGTGCTGGCCTTCAAGCTGGGCGGAGACGAGCCGATGCCGGTTTCGCCGCCGCGGGATCTGACGCTGCCGGAACCTCCGGAGCAGACGGCATCCGCTGAAACCATCGCGCAGGGCAAATTTCTCTACGACCACCATTGCTGGCCCTGTCACGGCGGCAACGTTGCCAGCAGCTGGGTTGTTCCCGATCTGCGCTACCTGTCAGCGGAGCGCCACGCCATTTTCAACGACATCCTGCTGAAGGGCGCGCTCGTGCCGCTGGGCATGCCAAGCTTCGCGGGGGAGTTGGACGAGGCGGACGCGGAGGCTGTGCACGCCTACGTGATAGAGAAAGCGCACGAGCTCAAAGCGGAGCAGAACATGATGGCGGCAGCGGAGTAAACGCCGCAGCTGCGCTTTGAAGGGCTGCGCCGCCTGACACTCAGGCGTATTCTGCGATCTCTTCCAGCAGCACCTTCATGGCCGCGTCTTCGTCGTGCGCCCGCATCAGCACGCAACCGGTAAGCCCTGTCTCGACAAAGTGGAAGCATGAGGCGCTGTAGTTGGGTCCTCCGCCGTTGTGTCCGTATCGAATTCCCGGCTCGACCATCAATCCGTAGCCGTAGTGAGGCGCTGTCCAGAGCGGGTGTTCGAAGGAAACCGCCGTCAGATTGCTCAGGAGGGCTCTTGTCCGGGATGAATGCATGAATCTGACGACGTCGCGCGCGTTCGATTTGAGCACGCCGGGCCATACCCACTCCGCCGGATACTCTGGAAGGTCGTCAACGAATTGGTGGTGGGCCACGCTGATCGATGTGAGCCCCAGCGGCTGGCAGACCAGTTGTCGAATTGCATCATCAAAACTCAATCCGCATTCCTGTTGCACGATCTGCGAGAGCAACCAGTAGCCGGGGTTGGAGTACGACCAGCCTTCGCCGGGTTCGAACAGGAGTGGTTGTCTCAGCGTGTAATCGGCAAACGTATCGTCCGACCACGCTGGCTGGCCCGACCGAACGGCCTCCACATACTCCGGTAGCGCACCGTAGTCACGTAGCCCGCTCGTATGGTTCAGAAGCTGGGCTGCTGAAATGTCGGCACATCTCGGTACGAGCGACTCATCGATCCAGTGCGAGATCGGGGTTGAAATATCAAAATCTGCCGCAAACACCGCGCTGGCGATAAAGGGTTTAGCAAGGCTGTAGATGGGCAGCTGGGCGTCCACATCCTTCAGGAAATTACCGGCACTGTCTGCAATTGCGATGGAGTCTGTGGCCATGTGGTCAGTTCAATGACTCGCGATCTGGCGGCCTGTGTTCGATTTCCGCCGTTGAGCCGTAGTGCATTGTTTTTCCAGGTAGATGTGCCGACTATGCGCCTGGTCCGAGGAATTTGCCATTGTTAGCCCGAGACATGCTGGCGTCCTCCGCGCATACTTGAGGCTTATTGTTCCGCAGCGAGAATCGCCATGCTCAAGATCTACGGTATCCCTCTGTCTCCCTTCGTGCGCAAGGTTCACTGGGCGTTGGCGCACAAGGGCATCGACTTCGAATCCGTTCCCACCATGCCCGGGGACGACTCCGCCGAGTACCGGGCGATAAGCCCGCTCGGCAAGATTCCGGCCATGGACCATGATGGCTTCACGGTTTCGGATTCGAGCATCATCCTGCGATACCTGGACTCGGTCTTCCCGGACAAGCCGCTGTATCCGGATGACCCGAAGCAGAATGCCAGGGTGTGCTGGTTGGAGGAGTTCGCTGATACGAAGCTCGTGGAGGTCTGCGCCGTGTTTTTTCGTGAGCGGTTCGTCAAGCCTATGATGATGAAGCAGCCAACGGACGAGAGCGCGATACAGGACGCGCAGGACAACCTGATGCCGCCGTTGCTCGCCTATCTGGAGTCTCAGGTTCAGCAGGAAGGCTACTTCTACGGGGATGCTTTGAGCGTGGCGGACCTGGGTATCACATCGGCGTTCGTCAACGCGCGCTACGGCGATTACCAGGTGGATGCCGGCGACTGTCCACGGCTGGCCGGGTATCTGAGCCGGGCAATGCAATCGCCGCTGGTCACGGAGCAGCTTGCCATCGAGCAGGACATCATGAAGAATTTAGCCTGACGAGGCTTGCCGGGTAGCCGTTTCAAAGCAACAGGACCGTCATGCCTGATCAGCCCGACTATCGCGCGTTCTACGACAGCTTTGATGTCAACACGCTGTCGGAATCGCTGCACGGTGATCTGGCGACAGCAGTGAACGCCTGCGTCGAGTGCTGCGATCGGCATGTCGGTGAGAACCGCGTAGCGCTGAATTGGGAAAGCGCGTCTGGCGATAGCGGAAGCTGCACGTTCGAGGAACTGCAGGACAGGTCTGCAAAGGTGGCCAACCTGCTCGTGGCCCATGGGGTACAGCGCGGCGACCGGGTCGCGGGACTTCTGCCGCGCATCCCTGAGCTGCTGGCGCTGATCCTGGGGGTGTGGCGGGCCGGTGCGGTCTATCAGCCCCTCTTTACCGCGTTCGGGCCCAAGGCCATCGAGCACCGACTCGCGCAATCGAAGGCCGTGGTGATTGTTACCGACCTGGCTAACCGGCCGAAGTTGAACGACATCGAAGAGCCGCCTGTCATCATGTGCCTGGGCGGGCATGCTGGAGATGTGGACTTCAGCGCGGAGCTGGAAGCTCAGCCAGACCGGTTCCCGCCGGTGATGTGCAAGGGTGACGACGCCTTTCTGATGATGTTCACCTCGGGCACGACCGGGCTGCCGAAGGGCGTGCAGATTCCGCTTCGCGGATTGATGGCGTTCGACGTCTATATGCGGTTTGCGCTGGACGTGCAGCCCGAAGACGTCTTCTGGAACATTGCCGATCCGGGCTGGGCGTACGGCCTTTACTATGCCGTAGCGGGGCCGCTGCTGATCGGTCATCAGACAATTCTGTATGACGGGCCGTTCACCGTTGAGAGCACCGCGGCGTTGATTCAAAAGCTCGGCGTCACGAATTTTGCCGCGGCGCCGACTGCCTATCGTATGATCATCGCTGAAGGCGCCGGGGTCGCGAAGCCGCTGGCCGACAATCTGCGCGTCGCGTCTAGCGCGGGTGAACCGCTGAATCCGGAAGTCATGCGATGGTTCGCAGAGCACGTCGGCTCTGACCTGCTGGACCAGTACGGTCAGACCGAATGCGGCATGGTGCTGGCCAATCATCACGGCCTTCGCCACAAGGTGCGCGCTGGCTCCGCAGGGTTTCCCATGCCCGGTTTTCGGCTGGAAGTGGTGGATGAGCAGGGCGGTCTGGTATCACAAGGCGCACAGGGCATACTGGCGGTGCATCGTGCCGACTCGCCACTGTTCTTCTTCGACGGCTATCTGGAGGCCGAAGATCAAGGCTGGCTCGGCGAGTATTACCTGACCGGCGATACGGTCGAGCGAAATGAAGATGGCACCATCAGCTTCGTTGGGCGCAGCGACGATGTAATCACGTCGGCCGGTTATCGTATCGGGCCCTTTGACGTGGAGAGCTGCCTGCTCGAGCATGACGCGGTCGCCGAAAGCGCCGTGGTAGGCAGGCCGGATGAGGAGCGCGGCGAAATCGTCAAGGCGTTCGTGATCCTCAATCCGGGTCACGTGGCTGATGAGGCGTTAGCCGAAGACCTCAAGCAACACGTTCGCAGCCGGTTGGGCAAACACGCCTTTCCTCGCGAGATTGCATTCCCGGAGTCTTTGCCGAAAACGCCCAGCGGGAAAATTCAGCGCTTCATTCTGCGCGGGGAGTAGACCGCCGGTCGGCGGGTCAAGGATAGCCGTCATCAGGGCAGCTTTCTTTTGACGACGCCGTCGCGGGTTTCGAACTGCGCGCAGAACTGCTCTCCGTCCGCGTCTGTTTCAATCTTCGTGCACCGCATTTCTTCGTCGTCGTCGGCGGACATCACAAGAATCGATCCGAGCACGATCGCGAAGATGGCGAGCATCAGGCCGTTGCGCAGAACGCGCCGCCGCTTCTGCTCGTGCTTCCTGGAAGACGACCGCCTGCGGCGAACGGGTGCGGTGGATGCCAGCGTGAAGCGGAGCGCTTTCACCTCCTGGAGCTCTCTGCTTACATCGTGCCCCGAGCGCTCGCTTTCCCTGAGGGCGGACAGTGCCTTGCCGAGAATTCTGTATGCCGAACGCGACTCCCCTTTTGCGGCGGACATCATCGTCTTCCCGTAATTCAGATAGCACCAGCCGATGGCGTAAGCGCAGTCTCTCGCTTGTTGCTCGTCCAGGCCATCAATGACACGAAGCGCTTCACCAAGAGCGGTTCGACGTTCATCACTCAGTGTCTTGTGATCAGCGGTCGCCGCGGAAAACTTCTGCAGAACATCCAGGAAGGCAGGGCCATACAGGGACCGGTTGTCCAGCCACAGGGTGCGGTAGTAGTGCATGGACTCGCGAAATGCCGTGCAGATCACTTCCACGTTCGCCGAATCCTGCAAGGCTCCGACGTTCTTCTGAACACGGGCAAGATGCGCGCTTGCGACTGCGTCGCCCTTCTCTGCCGGGGTTCGATAGATCTCCGATGCGCCTTCCAGGCACTCCCAGCACTGGCTGTCTTCGAGGCGGTGCCGGGCCATGCCAAGCGCCTCCATGCTCCGCGCCAGGCCATATTTTTGTTCAACGTTATCCGGGTCCAACTCCACCAGTCGTTGCTCGCCGGTTTGATACTCAATGGCGAGATCTCGGCACGCCTTGGAAAAACCCAGATCACCCAGGCGGCTGGTCAGCGTCTGGGCGATGTCCTCGAGGCCTATAAGCGCGGACATTTCACTGGAGGCGGAATCAGATGAGGTTGTGGAATATCGTGTTCGGATGAGCTCGACGGCTTCCACGCTGAGGAGCCTGGCATCCTCTTCGCGGCCAAGGCTTCGAAGAACGCCTGCGCACTCGACCAGCAGGTAGGCCTTCTGTTCGTCGCGCTCTGCAACTTCAGGAACGTTTGCCAGAACTTCGTTGGCGTATTTGGCGGCTTCCAGCGCATCTTCAAGCCGACCCAGCTCGTGGTAGGTTCTGATTCGCTTCCAGGCAACCTGGCAGTGGCGGATTTTCGCCCTGATCTCGTCTGCTCGATCGGGCCAATCCGTTGTCTCTGCATGTTGCTCGAAGTCGCTTCGGACGGCGTCGAAACGATCTACCGAGCACTGCAGTTGATGGAGGCCGTTCCAGCCCAGAAGCGAGATGATCTCTGCCTGGGCGTCCAGCCAGAGATCGCGGCCAGCAAAGGTTTCTCTGTCCAACGCCAGTGATGCCCTCTCGAGCAACTCGATGGCTTCCGCGTGCTTTCCTGTCTCGCCGAGGCTCCTGGCGGCATCGATCTGGTTTTCCGGTCCGTTCGCCATAAAGCTATTGTCCGCCGGAACAGGCGCAGCAATTCCTCATCTCATGCATGGCACGGAGCCTCCGCTCCCTAAACCTGGAAGTGTCTCCTATGTATCCGGATATCGCGCCGTTCAGTAAGTAACGGCTTGTTATGGTAAATGTAATGACATCGGAGCATTCTATGCCGGACCAGTATTAATCGGGTCAGGGTACAATGCCCACTTGCTCGATCAAGGGGGAATGACGTGGCCGAAACCTATATCCATCCATCACAAGAACAGATTGCCGCCATCAGGGGCATGGATCTCGACGGTCCGCTCGTCATGCTGAACCTGCTTCGTTTCGCCCCCGACGGGGGCGCTGAGGCGTATGCCCGGTATGGTGCCGCCGCTGCACCTTTCCTCCAGCGATGCGGGGCGACGGTGCGGTACGTCGGAGACGTGGCGGGCACCGTGATAGGCGGGGAAGACTGGGATGAGATCATCCTCGTCGAGTACCCCTCCAAACAGGCCTTTTTCGATATGACCGGAGATCCGGAGTATCCATCGCAGATGCGCGCTGACGCGCTGGTCGACTCACGGCTCTATTGCACTCAGGAATCCAGTTTCTGATAAGCGGCAGCAGCGTGGGGGCTGGTTTTTCTGCTGTTTGCAGGATAGGGAGGAGTGAGACATGAATATGTCGTTACCATCGCAAAGGGTCCGTTACGTCGGCCCTGTCACCGACACGGATCGATGGCAGAACTTTCGCCACCGAGCGGACGATGTGTTCATCTGCACCCCGTGGAAGTGCGGCACGACCTGGACCCAGGCAATTGTCTGCATGCTGGTATTCGGCAAAGCGGATCATGGCGAGAAACCCGGCGTTATTTCGCCGTGGGTCGATGCGAACTTCGCACCTATTGAGGATTACCTGGAAATGGTCGAGGCGCAGAGTCACCGGCGCTTCCTGAAGACCCACTCCCCGCTGGACGGGCTACCCTACTATCCGGAGTGCACTTACCTGGTCGTATTCCGTGACCCCAGGGATATGTTTTTCTCCATGCTCAACCATCGTGACAATCTGACCAATGAAGATCTGGCGTTCGCTACGATTCCCAGCGGCGAGGACGCATTCCAGAAATGGTTGGATGGCGCGTTCGATCCGGACGATTTCGATCTGCAGTCGCTGGAGTGGCTATGCCACTTTCTGAAGACCTATTGGGAATACAGAGATCTGCCGAATATTCATCTTTATCATTACACGGACATGAAGCGGGATCTGCGCGGCCATATCCAGCGGGTTGCCGATACGCTCGGGATCGCGATCACGGCTGCCCAGCTGGATGAAATGACCAAGGCCGCCACATTCGAATCGATGCAGAAAAAAGGCGATCAGTTTGCGCCCATGGCAGGGCTGGACGCGTGGAAGAGCGAAACCGGCTTTTTTTCCAGCGGCAAGAACGCTCAGTGGAAGGGCAAACTCACAGACGAAGATCTGGCGGCATTCGACCGCAAGATACGGGAGTTCCTGACTCAGGAGCAGATTGACTGGCTGGTTCGCGGCTAGGTCGCTGAACTGAAGGCCACTCTAGCCGGCCGGGCTGATGGTCGGGTTCCACTGGACGATGTCCCAGAGCAGAAGCACAAGGAAAAGCGGCACCAGAACGGTGTGGAGCGTCGAGTTTCTGGATGTTGACAAGGCGATGAACCCGGCGAGGAAAATGAGCGAGGTCGCATTGTCCAGCTCCAGAAGTGGAGATCCGAAAGCCACCGGTCGGAACATGGCGGTAAAAAAAACGGTGAGTGCTGCCAGCCATCCGATTGGGCGGATGCTTTCATAGTAATGGTTTCTCAGGTCTGCCCCTTTCAAAGACTCGGGGAAGATGAGGTGAGCGATCAGGAAAAGCCCCATCGGACCCGTGAGCATCAGAATGAGACTCAGAAAAGTCCACTCTGGAACGTCGCGAAGGTTCCAGAGCTCCCACCACTGCTGAATGAGCGCGAAGAACACCAAAGCGACGATGCAGGAATGGATCCAATATCTGGTCGTCGAATCTCGGGAGCGAATCAGTCGCGCGACGCCAGTCAGAACTTCTGCGACCCCGAGGCCGACGATGATGGAGACGAGCACCATCAGAAACTCGAAAAGGCTCATTGCTTCTCCACCGGTGGCTGCACCCCGTCTTCCGGCCGAACACAGCAGCCGCGCGGCTCGCGTTTACGGCGCGTCGGGGCTCGGAAGTTTGCGATAAGCGGGCGCCTCGGGATCACGGAACCCGCAGTTCGCTTTGAACTGCACGCCGTTCAGTCCCTCCGGCCTGTCACCGTCCTTCCACATATCGTAGGTGAGCAGGACGGGCATGTTATCGCGTGCCATCTTTGCCGGGCTCATGTCCAGCCGTGCTGACATCACCCCGCCTGCCGAAGAAGGGGGTGGAATCCAGGCGACATAGCCATTCAGCGAAACGATGACATCGCCCGTATCCTTCCACGGTCGTAGCCGCAGATTGACCATGCTTGAACGGCCGGTTTTCTCCCGGGTGATTCTCGAAGGCTCGGTATTGAATCCGAGCCCGGGTTGCGCCGGGTCGTTACATTCTATCGGGATCGTATACTCGCTATCCGAAGTGCGAATGACCGCTGTGCCCTCGTATCGCTCCTTTGCCATTGCGCCGGTTGGCACCAGCAGCAGGGGCGCCAGAACGGCCGCGATGTTTCTGGCCTTGTGCATGATCACGCATGGTATTCGCGTGTTGGGCGTGTGGTCAACGAAAGGGCCGGGGGTTGGTACGAGCCTTGAGATCGGTTCAACCCAGGCGCGGTAGGTTCCCTAGTCTTTCAACGACGCGTAACAGGCCCTGAGGATCGTGTGCGCGCGGTCGTCACCGACGGTCCCGGGCCCCATGCGGTTCATGACGTAGGCCATGGTGAAACCGGCGTCGACATCGTTCACGACCAGCGAGCCGCCCCAACCACCCCAGCAGGTCCCGGCCGGCTGCTTGCACGTCGAATATTCGTTCGACGGTTTCGGGGGACAGCAGATCGACGCCGCGCGCCGACCCGCCAGCCGAAACCGCGCACTGGGCGAGGGCGACGCCGCGAGCGTTGCCGTGCCCGCCGGCGGCCGGGATTTCCGCCCGCCGCCAGGGAATTGTCCAGCTGTCTTCCGCCACCAGTCGGGGGTTCGATGCCCGATAAGGAATCGACTCCCGGTCCGGGTTGCCGCCGCCCGCGTTATCGAACTGCAGGGGTGGGGCGGGTATGACCGGCGCAATCCGGTTGTCGTGCTCGGGTCCGGTCCCGATGTGGAAGTCTGCTTCCAGGGGGCCGGCGATCTCTTCGGCAAAGAAAGTGCCTACCGAACGGCCATCGACCCTGCGCACCACCTCGCCGACCAGGTTCCCCTGGCTGATGCCGTGGTAGCCCGATTTCCAGCCTGGCTCCCACCAGGTCGCCTGGGTGGCCAGAAGGCCGGTGGCTTTGTCCCAGTCGTACAGATCGGCCGTCTCCAGTCGTTCGTCCCACGCCGGTAGCCCGGCGGTGTGGGACAGGATGTGCCGTACCAGCACGTTTCCCTTGCCCGCCTGCTCGAACTCGGGCCAGTAGCGGCAGACGGGCGCGTCGACGTCCACCAGTCCGCGGCTCGCCAGCACCAGCAGTGACAGGCAGCTCATCGTCTTGGTGGTGGAGTAGGCGTTGATGATGGTGTCTTCCCGCCATGGCGTCGTGCCTTCGGCATCCAGGGTGCCGCCCCAGATGTCGACGATCAGCTCGCCATCTTTTACCACCGCGCAGGACGCGCCAACGTCCCCGTTGCTGGCGAAGTTTTCGACGAACGCATCCTTCACCGCGCCGAAACCGGCGTTGCAGCGACCACTAACCTCGACCATTGATGTTCTCCCTTAAAATGGCTGCCATGGTGGGTCCCTTGCGCTATCCGGAAACAGACAGGCGTCAGCCGGGTCAGAATTCCGCCTGGCCAATGAACGGCTGGCTGCCCGGTAGCGGGCGGAACTGGCCTTGCCCGCGCACCTGCCAGCAGCAGCAGTCGTAGTTGCCGACGCGGCCCGCCCCGGCGTCGAAGATCGCCTGCTTCGTCACCTCCAGGTGGGATTCAGGCACGTAATAGCAGAGTTTGTACATGGCCGTGCCATCCTTCTCAGGGGGATGGATAATACACTGCCAGATGGACAGGGCGATAAGCGGAGGAGGCTCAGTCTTGAAACGTTACAACACGGCCATATTCGACAATGCGCGATGGGAAGGATTCGAGCATCGGCATGATGACATCTTCGTCTGCACGCCGCCCAAATGCGGCACCACCTGGACTCAGACCATTGTTGTCAATCTGCTGTTTCCTGACGGAGATGCCCCCGGGCCGGTAATGCAACTCTCGCCCTGGATAGAGGCGAAATGGACCTCCGCTGAAGAGATGCACGCCATGCTGGCGAAGCAGGGACATCGCAGGGTGATAAAAACGCACACGCCGGCCGATGGTATTCCGTGGTTCGACGATGCGCGTTACCTTTTCGTCTGTCGTGACGGCCGCGACGCTTTCATGTCTTTTTCCAATCACGTTGAGCGGATGAAGATAACCGGCATGGTAAACGAGCAGGCCCTTCGGGACGGCATACCGCCGATGCCCGATTTTGATGGTGATATTCACAAGTTCTTCGACGACTGGCTGAGCGGGACGGACAGGTTTTTTGAAATTGTCGCAAGTTACTGGGAGAAGAAAAGCAGTCCGAACCTGCTCTTCGTCCACTTCAACGATTTAAAGCGAGACCTTGGCGCCGAGATGCGCCGAATTGCCGAATTTCTGGACATCCAGATTCCCGCTGACAGATGGCCGGAGGTCATAGAGCGATGCACGTTCGATCACATGCGTGAAGATGAGGGAATGGTAGGTGACATGAGCGGGGTTTTTGAGGGAGGAAACAAGGGTTTCCTGTTCAAGGGGACCAATGGCCGCTGGCGCGACGTGCTTACGCACGACGAGCTGTCGCGGTATGAGCAAAGGCTTAAAGGCGCGATGCCGCCGGAGGCGGCCGTTTGGGTAGCCAACGGTCGTGGCGCCGCGGGAGAGGACGTTGCCGTCAAGGACCTCGATGCCTCGTGAATGACCCTTGCGAATGGCTGGATCCCGCCCCCGGAATCGGCGGCGGGAGTCGCAAAGGCGCAGGAGCGATCTTCACCCGCTCGTCAGCGGCATGACCTTCTCGGCAAACTCGCTCAGGCGATCCAGCCCACCGGGGCCGGCGAAAAAGAATGCCGGGACCATGATCCGGCCCACACCGAGCGCCGCCATCTGCTCTACGCCGGCGGCGGGGTCGGCCATCTGGATGCCGAACATCGCGTTGATCTCGATGCTGTCCGGGTCGCGGTCAGCCTGCTCAGCCGCCTTGCGCAGCCGACCCAGCAGCGCGCCCAGGCGCTCTGCATCTCCTTCGCCG
>CAMYJX010000040.1:0-5351 GCA_947258825.1 uncultured Pseudomonadales bacterium | reverse complement strand
CCGGGGAAGTAACCGTCCGCCAGGCGAACGGCTCGTTGAATGGCGGCATCCGTATCGCCGCCCACCAGTACGGGAATCGAACCGTTGACCGGCCGCGGGCTGCAGGTGGCGGGTTCGAAGTCGACGAACTCACCGTGGAACTCAGCGTGCGGCCCTGCCCACAGGGCCCGCATCGCGGCGATGTATTCATCGTTGCGTGCGCCGCGGCGTGCCCAGTCGACGCCCAGCGCATCGAACTCCTCTTTCATCCAGCCGACGCCCAGGCCCAGCTCTACGCGGCCGCCGGATAGCTGGTCGAGGGTCGCCAGTTCTTTCGCGAGGATCAGCGGGTTGCGCTGAGGCACGATCAGGATGCAGGTGCCCAGGTTGAGCGTGGGCGCGGCGGCTGCTGCGAAAGCCAGCCAGATCAGCGGGTCGGGGATTGGTGTATCCGGCTCGGCAGGGATCTTGCCATCGGCGGTGTAGGGGTACTTAGACCCGATGGAATCAGGGATGATGACGTGCTCGCCACCCCATACCGATTCGAAACCTGCGGTTTCGGCGCGACGGCATATTTCCAGAGCCGTGGCGCCGTCGATGCCGATGCTGCTCGCGAAGGCAAGGCCTACTTTCATGAGATCCCCCTTTTTTGTGTCCACGATAGGTTTTTCGAGTGGGTCATCGTACAGGTAATGGCGGAGGTTCGCCCAGCATTACGAGTAACCGGGCCGGCGTCCCAGGTGTTAGAATCTGCGGGTCGCAGCCGCCAGAACTGCGGCGGCAGCGCCACATGAGGACGAAGCGATGGCGTTGAATGAAGAGTCCGGTTATGCCGTTAAATCGTGGCAGAGATTTGACGAGACGGTAACCAACGAGATTGTCCGGGCCATGGTCAGCGCTTTTGCGCTGATCGCAGCAGCCGACGGCGACCTGGCAGCCGAGGAAGTCGAGCGGTTCGGCGTGTTGCTGAAGCAGCAGGCAGGTCCGCTTGCGCCCCTGCCCATCGAGGGCGTCGACAGCGCATTCGCGGATATCGTCGCAGCGCTGCTGAGCGATCCAGAGGGTAGCCGTGCCCGCGCGTTGCGCATCATCGAAGCGCTAAGGGGCGATGAGCCCTACAGTGAGCTTATTGCTGCCGTCGCTCAGATCGCGCTGAAAGCCGATCATCACGAGCGGGCCGAGGAGCTCGCAGCAATGAGGGATATCCGCGCGGCGTTGGGGTTGGCTGCCTGAAGCCGGAATGGTCTTGCCGGGAGATGGCTCGCAATAGGTCGCCCGCGGGGCCGGTTGCGCGCTGCAGGGGGAAATGATGCATCTCGGCGGCGTGCTGCAGGACATGGCTCAGTTCCTTGGCTTGGACGACGAGCTTGGCACCGTTCAGGCGACGCGAGAGCTGCTGGATGTCTTTGCAGCGCTGCTGAACGATGATCTGCCGGAAGTCGGGGAATTCCATGAGGCGGTGCCCTACCGAGAAGTAGACGGGCAGACCCTGACGCTGGACGTGATCGTGCCGAAGGGCGAGGGACCGTTTCCGGTCCTGGTTTACTTCCACGGTGGCGCCTGGGTCTGGGGCTCGCCGGCCACCCACAGAAAGCTGACCTTCAGGCTGGCGGAGCAGGGATTTCTGACCCTGAGCGTCGACTACCGTCTGGCGCCGGAGCATCCGTTTCCGGCCGGATTCAACGACTGTATCCATGCAATTCATTTTGCGGCGCACAACGCGGTTCGTTGGGGAGGTGATCCAGACAGGCTGGTTCTGGCAGGGGACTCTGCCGGTGGGAATCTGGCTGCCGCCGCGGCCATAGAGCTGGCCCACGCCGTTGGAGCGCCATCCGTCCTGGCGGTGGCCTTGCTTTACGGCGTCTTTGATTTCACTGGCCCCGACTCGACGGACGATGACATAACCAGCCTGCTGACCGATGCCTATCTGGGTGGAGAGCAGCGCCTCGTTGAAGATCCGCGAGTCAGCCCGATCCTGAAGGCGGCCGATTTACCCCCTGCCCACATTGCTGTTGGAAGCGCTGATCCTCTCATCGAGGATGCGGACGCGTTGCGTTCAGCGCTGACACGGGCTGGCAACGTTCATGACTATCAGGTCTATGAAGACATGCCCCATGCGTTCATGCAGATGGAGTTTCTGCCGCCTGCCCGGACGAGCATCCGACGGATGGCCCGGTTTCTTCATCAGACAGTCGGGTAGTCGGCTAATCGGCCGGGTACGATCCCGGCTGAACGGTTGGCCGGTGGCTAGCGGGTTGCCCCCGGCACGTCCCAGGCGTCGGTGGATATCCCGATCTGAGTCTTGAGATAAGCGTGCAGCTCGGACTGAGCGGACTCTTTGCTGGGGAAGGGGCCCTGTTCTTTTGATTCGCGCACGTAGAAGAACCACTGCCTGTCCACCTGGAAGAATCGGTCCGACTGAAAGTAGCTCTTGGCAGGGGGGTCGTCAGCTCTGGCCATGTTCTGCAATCCCGGCAAAGACCGGGAATTAGTAGCATGGAGCTGTGAGCGAACGCAAGGTCAGTGCGGCTCCAGCACCACCACGGGAATCTCCCGGTCTCCGGCCGATTTCTGATAGTCGTTGTAGGGCGGGTAGATCTCCGCCAGCTCAGCCCACAGGGACTCCCGCTCGGCAGCGGAAGCGGTGCGGGCGACGGCCTGCATCTTGTTAGTCCCCACGTGAATGTCGCATTCCGGCGTATCGACGAGGTTCAGATACCAGGAAGGGTGCGCCGGGGCGCCGCCCTTCGAGGCGATGATCACGTAATTGTTACCGACCTTCTTGTAGATCAGCGGCAGCGGCCGCTTCTTGCCGGACTTTTTGCCCGTGGTGATGAGCAGCAGGGTTGGCAGGGTGCCCGAGCCGCCGGCCATGCTGGTGTCCCACATGTGGGCCTTCTCCGGATCTTCCAGATAGAGCTTGATGTGGTCGGTGATCCACTGGGGCAACGAGTCGGGAATATCGAGCTCATCCATGTTTAGGTTTCCTTCTCAAACATATGATTTTTAGAGTAATACTTGCCTCTATCTCGCGCCACTTAAGGAGACTTATAGGTTGCCTTTGTGCTGCACCCCATCCACCGGCAGGGTAACGCCGGCAATCCATGATGCCCGCGGTGACGCGATGAAAACCACGGCGGCTGCAACCTCGGTGTCGGTACCGAGGCGGCCGAAGGGGATGGAATTACGAATGCTCTCGTAGTGGTCCGGGCTATGGGTCTTGATCTGCTCCCACATGCCGCCGGGAAACTCGATGGAGCCGGGCGCCACGCAGTTCACGCGAATGCCCTTGGGCGCCAGCTCGTTCGCCAGGGTTTTGGAATGGCTGATCATGGCGGCTTTCATGGCCGCGTAGGACGGCGGCGAGCCGGCCTCCAGGCCCGAAGTGGACGAGATGTGCACGATGGCGCCGCTGCCCTGTTCGGCCATCCAGGGCACGACCTGCCAGGTCGCCCGCACGCTGGCCATGACGTCGACGGAGAATCCGGCATTCCAGCCCGCCTCGTCGTCCGTGCCGCCGAAGCCGGAGGTGTTGTTGATCAGGACGTCGACGCTGCCCAGGGCATCGCGGGCCGAGGTGATGAAGCGCTCCAGCTCGCCGGCATCGGATACGTCGCAGGTGCTTGCGAACGCTTTCACCCCGCGCGCTTCGATCTCGCTGCGCGTGGCTTCCAGCGCATCGCCGCCCCGCGCGCAGAGGGCAACGTTGGCACCCTCGTCGGCAAAGGTCAGCGCGGTGGCGCGGCCGATGCCCCGGCTGCCGCCGGTGACGATGACGTTCTTGCCTTTCAGTCCCAGGTCCATGGGGCGTTCCTCCGGTGTGAAAGCGGTGGGGCAGGCCGGTTCAGGCGTTACCCACTTCCAGCTCGATGATGTCCGCGTACTTCTTCAACGCCTGTTCCTCGCGCCGGATCAGGTGGTAGTCGGGGAACGGATCGTCAGCCGGCTTATAGTGCCCGAGCAGCTGCCGGGCCACGGTGACCTTGTGCACCTCGGTCGGGCCGTCGGCCAGGCCCATGTGGAAGGAATCCAGCACCCCGGCGGCAAAGGGCATCTCGGTGGACAGGCCCAGTGAGCCGTGCACCTGCAGCGCCCGGGCGTAGACGTCGTGGTAGACCTTGGGCATCTGCGCCTTCACCGCCGAGATGTCCGCGCGCACCGCACGGTAATCCTTCAGCTTGTCGATCTTCCAGGCAGTGTGCAGCACGAACAGGCGGAACTGCTGAATGTCGATCCAGGAATCCGCGATCATGGCCTGCACCAGCTGCTTCTGCGCCAGCGCTTCGCCCTGGGTGGTGCGGGCCAGGGCGCGCTCGCACATCATGTCGAACGCGCGCTGCATCTTGCCCATGGTGCGCATGGCGTGGTGGATGCGCCCACCCCCGAGTCGGGTCTGAGAAACCACGAAGCCCTGGCCGGGTTCGCCCAGCATGTGATCCCGGGGAATACGCACGTCGGTGTAGCGGATGTAGGCGTGGCCGCCTTCCAGCTCGTAGCCAACCGCCGTGTTGCGGACGATCTCGATGCCGGGCGTCTCGCAGGGCACGATGAACATGGACATGCGCTGATAAGGCGGGGCCTCCGGGTCCGTTACCGCCATGACGATGAGGAACGACGCGTAGCGCGCGTTGGAGGAAAACCACTTCTCGCCGTTGATCACCCATTCGTCGCCGATCAGCTCGGCCTGACAGGTGAACACCTTGGGGTCGGCGCCGCCCTGGGGTTCGGTCATGGAGTAGCAGGAGCAGATCTCGTTATCCAGCAGTGGCTGCAGGTAGCGGGCCTTCTGCTCCTCGGTGCCGTAGTGCGCCAGGATCTCGGCGTTGCCCGAATCCGGCGCCTGACAGCCGAATATTACCGGCGCGCACTTGGCGCGGCCGAGAATCTCGTTCATCAGCCCAAGCTTGACCTGACCGTAACCCTGGCCGCCGAGCTCGGGGCCCAGATGGCAGGCCCAGAGGCCCCGCTTCTTAACCTGTTCCTGCAGGGGCGGGATGGCCTTGGCGCGCCTGGGGTCGGTGAAGTCGTTGGGGTGCCCCAGAATGAAATCCAGCGGCTCGATCTCTTCGCGGACGAACTCGTCCATCCAGTCCAGCTGTGCCTGAAACTCAGGCTCGGTCGCAAAATCCCACGCCATGGTCGTCCTCCCTCAATAATGTGTGTCCCAGCGCGGTAGCTTACTACAGATCATTGTTGCGGCCGCGAAAATAGACGGCCGCAGCCAGCAGGCCGGCGGCCACGACGGCCCCCAGCCACAGATCGACGCTGCCGAGCAGGGCCAGCTGCTGGGCGAATCCCACGGCCGGTTGCACGACGCCGTTATCGACATCCTCGGGCCGGGGCAGGGCGCGGAAAGACAGATGCGCGCTGAT
>CAMYJX010000039.1:43401-52061 GCA_947258825.1 uncultured Pseudomonadales bacterium | reverse complement strand
CGACGGCGGCCACCCCAACGACATCGGCACCCTGCTCGACCAGCAGGGCATCGCGGTGCGCACCGGGCATCACTGCACCATGCCGTTGATGGAACGCCTCGGCGTTCCCGGAACCGTGCGCGCTTCGTTCAGCCTCTATAATTCTCAGGAAGACGTCGACCGGTTGCTCATAGGCGTCGACAAGGCGTTGACGTTTCTATGAGCGCCCCCACAATGTTACACGTCGCACTTTGCGCCCAACCCTCATCAGGGACGGGCAAAGTCACCGGAGCAGCGGAACCATCATGAGCGTCAGCAGTTTTGATCCAAACCAGATCTCCATCACCGATCCGGCGATAGCGCACATCCAGGCGCAGATCGCCAGCTCAGGACATAGCTGTCTGCGGCTGGGCGTCAAGGAAAGTGGCTGCAACGGCTACATGTACACCCTCGACTACATCGATCAGCCCGCCGCCGACGACAGGGCCTTTGACATCGGCGACTCGGTAAAGCTCTATGTGAGCGTGCAGGACCTGCCCCTGGTGCGGGGTACCGAAGTCGACTACGTCACCGAAGGTCTCAACGCGAGCCTCAAGTTCAAGAATCCCAACGCCGAGAGCCACTGCGGCTGCGGAGAAAGCTTCGCCATCAACAAAACGGCGGAGTAACCGTCTGGCCATGGAACGCCGCATCGTAACAGCGCGCAGAGACTGTCCCGCGCGCCTGGTCCCCACCGGCGATCCCATCACCGTCCCGGAGGGTTCGTTCGTCACCCTGACTCAGTCACTGGGTGGGACCTACACCATCATCATCAATGGCAACATGGCCAGGATAGACGGCAGCGACGCGGACGCGTTGGGGTTCGAACCAGAGGTTCTGCAGTTCGACCCCAGGCCCCCCGGCACCGTGGACCGCTCGCAGATCAAGGAAGCGCTGGCGTCCGTTTACGACCCGGAAATTCCCGTCAACATCGTGGATCTCGGCCTGGTTTACGGTTGGGAATGCGACGATGCAGGCGCGGTGCAGATCACCATGACCCTCACCGCCCCCGGCTGCGGCATGGGCCCGGTTCTGGTGGAAGAAGTAAAGAGTCGAGTATCCAGGGTGCCCAACGTGTCGTCAGTGGAAGTCGAGCTGGTCTTCGATCCGCCCTGGTCCAGAGACATGATGACAGAAGAAGCCCAGCTGGAGCTGGGGTTGTTCTGAGCTGATGAGCACGGATCTGGCGGAAATCCGGGACGCGTTCAGTTTCTTCGATTCCTGGGAGGACAAGTACCGTTTCGTCATCGATCTGGGCCGTGATCTGGAAACCATGCCTGAGACAGACAAGGTCGAGGCGAATCTGGTTCGCGGCTGTCAGAGCCAGGTCTGGATGACCAGCAGCGTTGATTCGGGCTCAGAGAACCTGCATTTCCTACTGGACAGCGATGCGCACATCGTGCGCGGGCTGATCGCCATCGTGCTTGCAGCCTACCAGGACAGAACGCCTGAGCAGATCCTCGGGTTCGATATCGAGGGATTATTTGAGGAGCTGGCCCTGCTGCAACACCTGAGCCCCACCCGCGGCAACGGCCTGCGCGCGATGGTGAGCAGGATTCGCGATACCGCCGCCCGCCAGGGTGGTGCCTGACCAACGAACGCGGATCAGGCCGCCCAGCTACGTCCCCGAGCCCTCTTCTCCGGAGCGGCATCAGCAGTGGCACCTGCGGCCGCACCTGCAACCGCACTTGCAACCGCACTTGCAGCCGCACCTGCGGCCGCACCAAAACAAATCGTGCCCTGGGTGTAGCGCAGCAGGTGCAGCTCATCGTGGCTCAGCTGAAGACGGGCAGCCACAGCGTCGAGGGATTCCCCCTGGGCCGCTGCCCGTTGCGCTTCGCTGAGCAGATAGCGACGCGATGAGTGGCTGGTTTCCGACGGTGTCGCCTTACCCTGCAGAACTTTGTCCAATGTATCGGCAACTCGAATGGAAGCTTCAGCGTAGACGGCTATGTCCTTACGCAGCAGATCGATTTCGTTTCGAGCCCGTCGGGTGCGCCCAACCACTAAGAAGATCGAGGCGGCCAGCACCCCGATGCCCGCGACGCTGATAATGACATCAGGCCAGCTCATCGATTGTCCCCTGTCTCTTGGTTGGAGCTTCGGGCGCGCTATCCGGCGTTCCGGGTTTGCGGTCCTTGCGCTGGCGTTTGCGCTTGCGCTCGGCATGGCTCTGTACGGGATTCGGGCGAACCGTGCTGTCTACCTTGTCAATGGCCATATTCCTATTCCATAGACGCTCATGACTAAGGGTAGAAGAGAATTGGGAATGCGCCAGAAATCCGGCACCGGCCGGTTCGGCTTCGTCAGGATTCCGGCGTCTCGGCGTCCGCATCATTGGTGAACAGCAGCCCACCCGCTTCGGTGCGAATCGGCTGCACCGCGTCCTCCGGATCGGGACCCTGGGGCTTTCGAACGTAGGCGAAGGCGCTGTCGGAAGTACCCGCATTCAGATTGCGCGGCAGATTGCCTTTGCGCGCTACGATAATGGCCACCCGCCGGTTGCGCGCCCGCCCATCCGGCGTAGCGTTGGTCTCCAGCGGGTGATTCTCTCCATATCCCACCGCAGACAGGCGCTCCGACTCTATCCCCTGCTGCTGGAGATATCGAGCGACCGTTGAGGCCCGAGCCGCGGAGAGCTCCCAGTTGGACGGATACCGGGGCGAGGCCGTCGGCACGTTGTCCGTATAGCCTTCAATCGTCACCGGGTTGTCGAACTCGGCAAGAAACGCAACAGTTTCGTTGAGCAGGGTTTCCGCGCTTGCTGACAGTTCGGCACGCCCAGCAGGAAAAAGAAACTGCGCATCCAGGCTGATTTCCAGCCAGTCGTTGTTGGCCTGAATGGTCAGCTGGTTCTGATCCACGAACCCGGCAAGCCTTTCGGCAACCGCTTCCGTCGAAGGCTCGATGTGGGTATCGCCAACCTCCGGGTCCTGAAAACCGGCAGCATCGGGCACGTCTACCACGTGAGGAGAGGCGCTCTGCAGCGGATCTCCCACCTGAATGGGCTCCAGACTGCGCGCCGTGCTGTCAAACGCCTCCGTGAGGGTGGCGGAGAGGATTCGGTACTTGCCCTCGTTCACCGAGGAAATGGCGTACATGACCACAAAGAAAGCGAAAAGCAGAGTAATGAAGTCCGCGTAGGAGACCAGCCAGCGCTCGTGATTGTCCCCGTCCTCCAGAAAATCCCGACGCTGCATCACTGCCGCTCCAGATATCCGCCCAGACGTACCTCGATAGCTTTCGGATGTTCTCCCTCCGCAATCGCCGTGAGCCCCTCAACCACCAGTGCGCGGGCATCCGCCTCGCGAACGATCAGCGCCCGCAGACGATCAGCGACGGGGAGAAACAGCAGGTTGGCAAAGCCGACCCCGTAGATGGTTGCCACAAACGCGGTAGCAATGCCCTGCCCAAGAGCGCTGGGATCAGCAAGGCTTCCCATGACCTGAATGAGGCCGAGCACGGCGCCCAGAATGCCGATGGTAGGCGCGTAGCCGCCCATGGCTCGAAAGACATGCGCCGCCGCGAGGTCGGAGTCGGTCCGTGCCTCCAGATCCATCTCGAGCGTCCGGCGGATGTTGTGTGGTTCGCCCCCGTCCACCAGCAATGCCAGGCCCTTGCGGGTAAACGGGTCTTTCTGGGACTCGAGAAGGTTTTCCAGGCCCAGCAGCCCCTCTTTACGGGAGAGCCTGCTCCAGTCGCAGAGGGTGCGAATGGACCGGCTCATGTCCCGCTGCGGCGGCCAGACCACCCAGCGCAGCAGATTGACCGCCCGCTTCAGCCGCACGAGGGGCGTCTGCAGCATGACCGCGCCCAGGGTTCCGCCGAGGACGATAACCCCGGCGGGCGTATCCAGCAGAGCGGCCAGTTGACCGCCTTCCAGCATGTTGCCGCCAATGATGGCCGCAAAGGCGATCACAACGCCGATGATGGCAAAGATGTCCATGATCGCGCTCTAGACCTCCCCGATCCATTCGCCGAGGCGCGCCCGGAGGCGTACCGTCGCCTGACTCATGATCTGGCTGACCCGCGATTCGCTCACGCCAATGACGGCGCCGATCTCCTTCAGATTGAGCTCCTCGTCGTAGTAAAGGGACAGAACCAGCCGCTCCCTTTCCGGCAGGCTTCCGATGGCCTGGGCCAGCTGCTGACGGAAGGCCTGAATCTCGAATCCGCTGGCAACGCCTTCATCGCCGGCAACCTCCTGTTCCTCGTCGATTTCGGTGAGCGCGTCATAGCTGAAGAGCCTGCTGGCCGAGGCATCCTTCAGCATGCGGTGGTACTCGGCAAGGGTCACGCCCATGGTGGCGGCGATGTCCTTATCCTGAGCTTCGCGCCCGGTGCGGGACTCAACAGAGCGGATAGCTTCGGACATCCGACGGGTATTGCGGTGCACAGATCGGGGCGCCCAGTCGCCGCGCCGCACCTCGTCGAGCATCGCGCCCCGGATTCGAATGCCCGCATAGGTTTCGAAGCTGGCACCACGGCTGCCGTCGTACTTCCCTGCTGCTTCCAGCAACCCGAGCATGCCTGCCTGCACGAGGTCGTCGACCTGCACGCTGTCTGGCAGACGCGCCATCAGATGATGGGCGATACGCTTCACCAAGTGGGCGTAATCCTCCACCAGGTGCGATTCTCTCGAACTGCTCGCCGCGTAGGCGGCGATTCCCTGATCATGCATCAGTGCAACCGACTGTCCTTAACAAGTTGCTCTACAAAGAATTCCAGATGCCCGCGAGCCTGTGCGGGGATGGGCCAGCTGTCCACAATTTCTGCGAGCGCAACGAAATCTTTCGCGACCCGACTGGTTGGATACAGATCGGTTACCGCTCGCTGCTTCTGCACCGCCCGTCGAAGATGGTCGTCGTAAGAGATGCTGCCCGCTGACAGCAGATGAACATCGAGAAAGCGTTCAGTGACGTTCTTCAGCTTGACGAAAGCGGCGTCCTCGCGCTCATCTGAACGAACCATGTTGCAGACCACGCGAACGCGCTGGACGCCGTAGCGCTGATTGAGCACCTTTATCAGCGCATAAGCATCCGTGATCGAGGTCGGCTCGTTGCAAACCACCAGCAGCACCTCCTGGGCCGCACACAGAAAGCTCATCACCTCATCGGAGATACCCGCAGCGGTATCGATGAGCAGCACGTCCATCCGGTAGGCAATCTCGCTGAACGCGCCGATGAGGCCCGCATGCTCCTGAGGTTTGAGCTGAACCATCTCCTGCAGTCCGGACGCCGCGGGCACGATGCTCAGACCTTTCGGTCCTTCCACGAGCACATCCGTCAGCGAGCAGGTTCCATCGAGCACGTCTTTCAGCGTGTGCCTGGGCTTGAGGCCCAGCAGCACGTCGACGTTAGCCAGCCCCAGATCGGCATCCAGCAGGGTCACCCGACGGCCCAGGCTGCCAAGCGCGACGCCCAGGTTCACGGATACATTGGTCTTGCCGACCCCGCCTTTGCCGCCACTTATGGCGACGACCTGAACGGGATGGGTACTCGAATGGCTCATTAAGGTTTTTCTCCACCTACTAAGCAAAAGTAGTGTTCATTTGCGATCGGTCAATTCCGGCGTAGACCAGCTCTGCCAGCAACTCGGGGGTAGCCGGCTCCAGATCCTCGGGCAGCTCGGTCCCCTGTGAGACCCACAGCAGCGGCAATCGCCAATCAGCGATCACGCTGAGGCAGGGACCCAGCTGGTCTACCTGATCAGCGTGGGTAATCGCCAGCCCCACCGGGTTGAGAGCGTCCAGCTGGGTTTTCAGCCGGCGCAGGGACCCGGGCTGCCACATGGCCGGGGTAACCAGCACGTCGCGGGTAGCCGCCGGCACAATGCCCCCCTTGCCGAAACTCACGCCCGCACTGTCCACCATCACCAGCGACGCGGTTCGGAAGCGCTCCAGAGCCTCTGCAAGCCCTTCCTCGGGAATCTCGATATACGGGACGTCCAGCAGCTCCGCTGCCAGCGCAAGCTGCTCACAGCCCGCCAGGCGTCGATTGTCGGTGCTGATGAGCTGCAGACCGTGGCGACCATAGCGAAGCACGTGCTCAGCAAGCAGCTTGATGATCGTGGTGGTTTTACCCACGCCAGGCGCGCCGACGAATCGGAAGGCGCCGGTCAGCGGAAGTCCCGGCGACGCAAAGCGCAGGGTTGCCCGAAACAGGTCCGGCAGTTCCTGCCAGCCGTAAGGCTCGTCAACCGCGTTGCAGAAGTTCGGCGCGAATCCCGCAGCGGTAAGGCGACTGCGGACATGCTCGCCCAGCCCGCGGGTCGGCGGAGCAACATCGGGAAAGTCCACGCTGGCAACGATCTCTACCTCACCGTTCCGCTGCTGCTGGGCGACGATCACTGCATCACGACCCAGCGCGGTTCGCGCTTTACCGATGGCCTCGCGGGGCGTGCGGCCGCGAAAAGTCTGCAGCTGCGCGTCCGGTTGCTGATCCTGATTCATGTCCTAGGCTCCTTTGCCGATGGTGGAAACCACCGTGATCTGTTTGTTGTCGGGTATTTCCTCGTACGCCAGCACGTGGATCATCTGCTTCGAGAAGCGTACGAACCGGGACAGCAGGCCCCGAATCGCGCTGCTCACCAACAGCACCGCCGGCTTCCCGGCAATTTCCTGACGCTCCGCCGCCGTCAGCACCGAGCGCTGCAGGCGTTCCGCCATGCCGGGCTCGATCATGGGCGCCTCCCCGGCACCACCCTGGCCTCTGGCCTGGATCAGCAGCTGCTCCAGTTCGGGATCCAGCGTGATGACATCCAGCGTCTCGCTGCCGCCATAGATGTTCTGCACAATCATTCGGCCCAGCGCGGCGCGCACCAGCGCCGTGAGCTGGTCGGTATCCTTCACGGTTTGCCCGGCGTCAGAAAGGGTCTCGGCAATGGTTCGAAGATCGCGAATGGGGATCTTCTCAGCCAGCAGGTTCTGCAGAACGCGCAGCAGGCCTGAAAGAGAGATGCTGCCCGGAACCAGCTGCTCGGCAAGCTTCGGGGCCCCTTCGGCCAGCATGTCCAGCAGCTGCTGAACCTCGTCGTGGCCCAGCAGCTCGGCGGCGTGCTCCTGCATCACCTGGTTGAGGTGGGTGGCAACGACGGTGCTGGCATCGACAACCGTGTAGCCCAGGGTCTGAGCCGTTTCCCTGTCGCCGCCTTCGATCCACACGGCATCCAGGCCGAAAGCGGGATCTTTGGCTTCTATTCCTTCCAGCCGGCCAAACACTTCACCGGGATCGATGGCGAGGAATTTCTCGGGATGAATCTCCGCTTCGCCCAGGGTCACCCCCATCAGCGAAAGGCGGTACGAGCCGGGCAGCAGATCCAGGTTGTCCCTGATGTGAACCGGGGGCACCAGAAAGCCCAGCTCATGGGAAAGCTTTTTACGAACGCCCCTGATGCGATTCAGCAGCTCGCCGCCCTGCTGTCGATCGACAAGAGGAATCAACCGGTAGCCAACCTCCAGGCCGAGCACATCCACCGGCGCGACGTCCTCCCAGCCCACATCGATTGGGGCATCTTCCTCGTCGTCCGGGACGGAAGCGTCCTCCGTAGCAACTGGCGGCACTTGAGCACGCCGCCGTATGAGCCAGGCCCCGCCAATGGCCATGACCGCCAGAAACAGAAAAACCATGTGCGGCATACCGGGAACCAGTCCGAGCACCAGCAGCACCGATCCGGCCACGGCGAGGGCACGCGGATCGTCAAACATCTGACTCATCACCTGCTTGCTCATGTCCGACTCGCCGCTGACACGCGTGACGATGATGGCGGCCGCGGTGGAAAGCAGAAGCGAAGGAATCTGCGCTACGAGGCCGTCACCAATGGTCAGCAGGGTGTAATTCTGAATCGCCTGAGAAAAGTCCAGCCCGTGCTGAGCCATGCCGATGGTCAAGCCACCGATGATGTTGATGAGCAGAATGAGAATACCGGCCACCGCGTCGCCGCGGACAAACTTGCTCGCGCCGTCCATGGAGCCATAGAAATCAGCCTCCTGGCCTACTTCCTCCCTGCGCCGACGCGCCTGTTCCTGGTCGATGACGCCCGCATTGAGATCGGCGTCGATGGCCATCTGCTTGCCCGGCATGGCATCCAGGGTAAATCGAGCGCTGACCTCGGAAATCCGGCCTGCGCCTTTGGTAACGACCACGAAGTTGATGATCACCAGAATGACGAAGACAACCAGCCCAACCACGTAGTTGCCACCAACCACCACCTCGCCAAAGGCCTCGATAACCCGGCCGGCCGCACCGGAACCCTTGTGACCTTCCAGCAGCACGACCCTGGTCGAAGCCACATTCAAAGCCAGCCGCAACAGCGTGGCCACCAGCAGAATGGTTGGAAACGCGGCAAACTCCAGCGGTCGCAGCGCGTAAACGCTCACCAGCAGAACGACGAGCGCCAGCGCGATGTTGAACGTGAAGGAGACATCCAGCAGCAGCGGAGGCACCTTCAACGTCATGAGCGCGAGCAGCATCAGCAACAGCAGCGGAACGCCCAGATTGGCGCCAGGAAAACCTTTTACGCTCATTGTTCACCCTCCACGGAAAACTCCGGCGGGACGGACAGCGGCCCCAGATGCGGTGGCTGCGGCACCTGACCCCGCCGGTACTGCTGCAGCTGGTAGATGTAAGCCAGGACCTGAGCCA
>CAMYJX010000039.1:32771-43371 GCA_947258825.1 uncultured Pseudomonadales bacterium | reverse complement strand
CGGCTCGAGTGAGCGCGGGCACGGGCAGCATGGGCACCTCGTGGGCCTCGGCGATTTCCCGGATGCGAAACGCCATGTGATCGGCCCCTTTCGCCACGACCACGGGAGCGCCCATGGCCGCACTGTCATAGCGGATGGCGACCGAGAAGTGCTCGGGGTTGGTGATCACCACATCGGCCGTTGGCACGTCCTCGAGCATCCGGCGCTGGGCGATTTCCTGCTGTAGCTGGCGGATTCTGGATTTGACCTCGGGTTTGCCCTCCGAGTCCTTCATCTCGTCTTTGACTTCCTGCTTGGTCATCTTCAACTGTTTGGTGTGCTGCGCCATCTGAAACGGCACATCCACGACGGCAATCAGAATGAGCGTCGAGCCGATGAGGAGAAGCGCCACCATGACGATCCACAGGCCCTGGGCAACGGCGTTCTGCGGTGCAAGAAAGCCGATGACAAGCAGATCTTCCATGACGTAGACCAGCGTCAGCACCGCAATACCGGCAATGAGCACGAATTTGGCCAGGGATTTCGCCAGCTCCACGAGCGAGCGCGCGGAAAACATACGCTTGAACCCGCTGACCGGGCTCATGCGGCTGGCCTTGAACGCGATCGCTTTGCCGGAGATGAGGAATCCCCCGACGGCCAACGAGGAAACTGCCCCTGCAAGGAGCAGGACAAACAGCAGGGGAACGATCACCCAGAGCGCTTCCATGACGGCAAAACTCAGGGCTTCCAGCCAGTTCGCCTCAGGCGCGCGGGCCAGTTCGAAAACCAACCGCGTCAGATCCATGATCTTGCTCGCACCCCACGGCGCAAATGCCATGAGGCCCAGCGCTCCGAAGCTGACCACGGCCATGGAGTTGAGCTCCCGGGAACGTGCGACCTGACCCTCTTCCCGCGCTTTGGCCTTTTTGCGCGGGGTGGCCTCTTCGGTCTTTTCCTGGCTTTGTGTCTCTTCGGCCATCGCTCAGCCCGACCACATGCCCGTGAAACCGAGAAATTCCCTGGAAAGACTGTCGAACTGCGGCAGCCAGCCCCGTATGGAGACCCAGACGATCAGCAGGCCGAAAAGCAGGCTGAACGGAAATCCCAGCGAAAAAATGTTGAGCTGGGGGGCGCTTCGGCTCATGACGCCGAACGCAAGGTTCACCACCAGCAGCGAGACGACCGCGGGCAGGGCGACCAGAACCCCGCCCATGAACATCCATCCACCCATGCGGACGATTTCCATCGCCAGCTCGCTCAGCGGCAATCCGGTTCCCAGCGGAAACTGCTTGAAGCCGGTGACCAGAACTTCCAGCAGCACAAGATGTCCGTTCATGGCAATGAAGGTGAGCGTCACCAGCATCAGAAAGAATTGGGAAAAAACTGTCACCTGGACCCCGTTACCGGGATCAACCATTGCGGCAAAACCCAGGCCCATTTGCATGCCGATAAACTGACCGGCAATCACGAAAAGCTGGAAAAAGACCATGGTGGCAAAACCCAGCCCGATGCCTGCGGCAAGCTGCAGGATGACGTCGACAAAAAGGGCGATTGAAAGCTCGGTCAGCAACGGCATCGAGGTCAGCAGGGGGCTGACAGCCAGCGCAACGGCCAGCGCGAGCGCCATCTTGATTCTCGGGGAAACCAGCTGGTTGCCGAATATCGGCACCACCATGATGAAACCGCCCACGCGCAGCAACGCCCAGAATACCTGGCTGAACCAGCTGACGAATTGGTCCATGGGCAGCACCATCCGCTTATCCCAGAAGCGCCGGAATATTCGCGAACAGACGATTGAAGAAGTCCGTCAGCTGGCCGATGATCCAGGGGCCCGCAGCCATGACGGTAAGCAGCGTGGCCAGAAGCCGAGGCAGAAAGCTCAACGTCTGCTCGTTGATCTGGGTCGCCGCCTGAAACACCGAAACCATCAGACCCACCAGCAGGCTCGGAACGACCACGACGGCCACGATCAGCACGACCAGGAACAGGGCGTCGCCGAAAAGCGAAAGGACATCTCCGGGGGTCATGCCCAGGCTCCAAAGCTGTTAGCCAGCGTCCCCATGATCATCACCCAGCCGTCTACCAGAACGAACAGCATGAGCTTGAACGGCAGCGAGATGATCAGCGGTGACAGCATCATCATGCCCATGGACATCAGAATGCTGGCCACGACCATGTCAATGATCAGAAACGGTATGAACAGCATGAATCCGATCTGAAACGCGGTCTTCAGCTCGCTGGTCATGAATGCCGGCACCAGAACGAAAAACCCCACTTCTTCGGGTGTGTCGACCTGCTCGTGATCCGAGATGCGCATGAACATGTCGAGGTCGGATTCCCGGGTTTGAGCCAGCATGAAATGCCTGAACGGATCCGACGCGCTCTTCAGCGCCTCAACCGGCGTAACGGTCTCCGCGACGTAAGGCTCTATGGCCACCTCGTTGACCTCGGTTATCACGGGCGCCATCACGAAGATGGTCAGAAACAGGGCCAGACCCACGAGAATCTGGTTTGACGGCGTCGACTGCATGCCGAGCGCCTGACGCAGAATGGCGAACACGACGATTATTCGAGTAAACGCGGTGAGCATGATTACTGCCGACGGCAGCAGCGTCAGCATCGTCATTACCGCAAGAATCTGCAGCGTGACGCCGTAGCTCTGCTCGCCTGAAGAGGATTCCGTAATCGTAAGCGCCGGGATTTCGGGCAGCGCCTGGACCGCCGGTGCGAACAACGCCAGCGCCAGCGCTACCAGCGGCGCCCAGCGACGGAAATACGACAGGCTCATGTCGAGGCTGCCTCACGCAGTGCTCGCTCGAAACCGCCACCGGTCTGCTTGTCTCCGGAAGCGTCGCCCGAACTGCCTCCGGTCGGAGCCGGAAACTCGCTCAGCGCGCGGATGCCGTTCGGATTGGCGCCTACCAGGATCTGCCGATCGCGGACTTGAAGCAGCAGGATCCGCTCCTTGGGACCGAGAAACGTGGACGCAACTACCTTGATCTCACCCCCGCTCTTGAAACCCCCGCTGTTTATCCGCTTCATGGCGAATCCCAGCACGACCACCAGGCCGATAACGAGGCAGAGCGCCAGCAGCACCTGAAGGATATGATCTCCGATCTCCATGACCTTGGGGGTCTCCGGCTCAGTTGATGCTCTGAATGCGGCGTTCCGGACTGATGACGTCCAGAAGACGAATCCCGAACTTTTCGTTGACGACCACAACCTCACCCCTGGCGATGAGGGTGCCGTTGACCAGCACGTCGAGGGGCTCCCCCGCCGTGCGCCCAAGCTCCACTACCGAGCCTTTGTTCAGCTGCAGCAGCTTGCGAATGCTGATATCGGTCTGGCCAACCTCCATGGACAGGCGCACTGAAACATCCAGCACCACGTCCAGGTTCTGCGGTCGAGTGGCTTCATCGCTCATCGGACCATCGGCTACAGCCGCATCTGCCTGCTCGGCCGAACCGGTTTCCACATCCTGATCTGTCATGCTTTTCTCCTTATCCCCGAGCCACGTTGTCTCGAAATTCCAACGCCAGGTTGCCCCTGGATTCACCGAGCTTCGCGTAGAATGCGGGCACCTCGCCGGCCAGCACCAGATGGTTTTCCGGCATGTCGACTTCAATGACGTCACCGACTTTGAGCTTCAGCAACTCCCGCAGCTTGATACGCTTTTCTGCGACCGCGCAGTGCAAGGGTATTTCCGTGCTGAGCAGCCGCCCCTGTATGCAGGGCGACCAGGTCGAGTCCTGCTCCACGTCGTCCGTCCTCCCGGACGTATCCAGCAGGTGCTTGTAGGGCTCGAGGCTGGCATACGGGACGCTGACGTGGATCTCGCCGCCACCGCTTTCCAGCTCGATGTGATAGGTATTCACCATCATCGCTTCGTCCGATGAGAAGGTGTTGAGCAGCGCAGGGTTTATCTCGTGGGTCACCGTCTCTATGGAGATCGGTATGACCTCTCCCCACGCCTCAGCCAGGCCGCGGTAAATGACCTCCAGCACTCGACCGATGATGCGCTTTTCCGTCGGCGTGAAATCACGTCCTTCGATGCTGATGTTCTTGCCGTCGCCACCGAAATACTGATCAACCATCCTGAAAACCAGCTTGGCGTCTATGGCTATCAACCCGTGGCCCACCAGAGGAGCCATTCGGGTCAGCGTGATGCTGGTAGGCACATACAGGTTCGACGACAGCTCCGCGTAGCTGACGACCTGAACCCCACCCGCGCCTACCGTCACCGAGTAACGGAGCAGATCCTGCAGATCCGTTCGCAACTGGCGGGCAAATTTCTCACCAAGCAGCTCGAGGGTCGGCAGTCGACCGCGTACGATGCGATCCTGACTCGTCAGATCGTAGGGTCGGACATCCGCCGGCACCTCGGCGCCGGCATCTTCCCCCGCAACGCTGCCGGTATCTACGCTCGTCAAGAGCGCATCGATTTCTTCCTGGGTGAGAACGTCACGATCGGCCATGGCTTTACTGCATCACGAAATTGTTGAGGAGCACGGCCTGAATACCGTCCGTCTGAGCTTCTTCACGCAGAATGCTGTTCATGAGCTCGAGCAGGCCCTCACGCATGGCCTGCTTGCCGTCATGGCTCTGCAGCTCGTAGAAATCCAGATCGGCCAGATACTCGAGCACCCGGCTGCGAACCAGCGGGCTGTGGTTGATCAGCGCCTCTACAACGGCAGGATCTCGCGCCATGACGGTTAGATCCGCCTGCAGGTACCTAGGCTTGTTGCCGGTCTGAAAGTTGACCACGAATGCCGGGCGCAGGTTGTGATAGATGGCCGTGGTGGGCGCTTCAGCGGGTTCCGCTTCTGCTGGATCCGCCTCCGTATCTCCGGCCATGAAGTAGAGCGTGCCGCCGATACTGCCGGCTATTGCCAGCAGCACGACGGCGGCGAAAACGATGATCGTCTTCTTGCTTCCGCCGCTGGGCTGTTCCGTTGCTTCTGCCATGTCAGCAATCCGTCGCTGTTGATCTGTCGATGCGCCAGTTTTCCGACGCTTGTCAGAAGTGTAGAACGGATTTCAGAGTTTGCTGGCCGAAGCGGCAAATGTGCCTGAAGGGCGTCTCAGCATCGGCATCGCCGCGTCAGAATCTCGACGCGGATCAGACCCCTCTCGGCAGCGTCCGTCTGTCGACGGTTTCAGACAAAGGCGTCGATAGCCACGTGCAGACGGTCTGGACCAGGCTCTGCTGAGTCAGCATTACCGGCTTCAGGGTTTCCCGTTTCCAACACGCCATCGGCGGCAGACGGTCTGGATGACCCCGGGAGCTCCAGACCCTGCGAGTCATGCTGGGCCGATGCTTGCTGGTCTGCATTCTGCCCCGGGTTCTGGTTCTGATTGGGGTTCTGGCCAGGCTGCTGTTGAAGCTGCCGCTGCGGGCCATCCCGGGTGTCCGAGTCGAGTCGAACATCCACGCCAGCCAGTTGCAGACCCATATCCTGCATGAGTTGCCGCAGCTGCGGCAGGTAACCTTCTATCAGGTCCCTGGCGGCCGCCTGCTGGGCGGTGAAGGCAAGCTGCAGCTGATCGCCTCGCCACTGCATCTGGACATCGAGATGTCCCAGCTCAGCGGGTCTGAGCTGGAATCGAATGCTGGACAGCTGTTGCGCCTGGTTCTGCAACAGTCGCTGAACCAGGGTTTCCGCAGCCTCCTGCCCGTCTGCCAGTGAAAGCGCAGAGCTCCCAGCGCTCCCAACGCTCACTGATGCGTCTGCAGATCTCGCCGATGCCGACGGCTCTACCATCGATACCGCAGGCCGCACATTCTGAAGCGGTTCCATCACCGTCGTCTCTGCCCCAGCAATAGCCAGACCCGGAGTCGAGCCCTGGTTGGCTGGAAGACCCCCGGACTCCAGCGTCGGCAGGCGATTCAAGGATTCCAGAGTTGCACCAGCCTGGGCCCCGACTGCGTTTGTAGAGCCGTTTGCAGCTGCGATGGTAGCTGCGATCGAAGGAAGGGTAGCCCCATAAGCGCTGAGCGCCGACCGGCTTCCCCTCTCCGTTCCGGACGTCGAGACCGAATCGGGCTGCTTATCCACGCCGACCACCCGACGGCCGGACGACGCGCCGGCCAGCCAGGGACGGTCTATGCCCGCCAGGAACGCGGCCGTTTCGGGCACCATCTGCCCAGCCATCAGCCCTGGCGTTGCGCCCGCTGCCGCAGCTGTTGGGAGGCCCCTGGGTGCTCCCGCAACCGGGGTTGCGGCCAGATCCGCGGCGGAAGCGGCCCGAAGGTTCAAATTGTCGGCTCGCGGCAACCTTCGCAACGGGTTACGCTGATTATCGCTTTCAAGAGCCATCAACGCGTCCTTGCTGGTGGCGCCGGATGAACCCGGCACATCCACGTTGGAAGTCGAGGGCGGTTGAACACCTGGTGCGGCGAGCCTGGAAGCTGCAACTGCCGCTCTGAGGAAGCCTCCAGTTCCGGGTGACGCGGGCATGAAACCCGTGCTGGCGGACGAGTCAGCCATTCCGACGGTGGAAAAATTTGCTGCGCCTCGCGGTATGAGACCTGCAGCCGTGCCGCTGGCCTGATCCATCGCTGTGACTTTCGTTGTGACTTTTGCAACCTGAGGTGCAACCTGAGGGCCTAACGCCTCTGGACGCCGCGATGCGAGCAACGGGTTCTCCTCGGCTGCCGGCTGCAGGCCAGGCCACTGCTCCGCCATCACCCGTTGCGAGCTCATCCGCTGACCTTCTTCGAAGCCGGGAGCGGCCAGGAGTTGCCGCTCGTTGCCGCCCGATGGCAATGCGCTTCCGCCCTCGTCGACGCGCTGATGAACCCCCTCAACGTCCGCATCCGCCAGATCCAGGTCAGCAAAGGCACGGGTTTGCGGAGATGAGGTCGAATCAAGCAGCCCCGCCAGGGAACTGGCGAACGCCGCGGAACCCAGAGAATCCGGGGATGCTGGCATCGCGGCCGTTTCGGGCCCACCTGTGGAACCTGAGTTGAAAAGCAGCGTGAGAAGCGAGGTCAAAAGCTTATCCTTGAAACCGGTTCAACGATCGATCGCGTTAGAAAGAGCAATTCTCGGGCCAGTTTCGCTCCTTCAGCAAGACTGCCTTACAGCGTAGACGGCGTCCCGTACTTCTCTCAGCTCGAGGGTGACCTTGTTTAGCATCTCGGGAACCCTCTGTTCCTGCTGCAGCTTCGCCACAGACTCCAGCTCCGCGCAGTAGTCGGCCAGTTGCCCCGCCCCTATGTTGCTTGAAGCGCCCTTGAGGCTGTGGGCGCTGCGCCCGAGGCGGTCCATGTCGCCCGCCTCCCAGGCTTCGTTCGCTTCGTGAAACTGACGTTCGGATTCCTTGATATAGACGTCCAGCAGCACGGAAAACTCACCCTCCATAAGCTCGCGCAACTCACTAAGCAGCGCAATGTCCAGTTGTTCAGCCATCTTCTTCACTCCATGAAAATACCACTTCCACCTCGTTGCCTCTTCCGCAGTACTCGATGGACCGACAAAGGTTCTGCAGCAGACGCATCCCGCGTCCGTGATACGCCAGGCAACTGGTATGTCCCAACTCTCTCAGCTTGCTTTGAAAATCAAAGCCCGGGCCGCTGTCTTCCACCCTGATGATCAGCGATCCCCGCGTCCCCTCTATTTCACAGCTGAAATCGAACCTTACGTAACCCTGCAGATCTTCCAGAGCCATGGCCCTCGCCCTGTAGTAATCGGTAAAACCGCTCGCCGAAGACTTGAGCGAGGAATCCAGCCCCAGCACACCGTGCTCCAGCGCGTTGGAATACAGCTCTGCAAGTACCGTATAGATGGCACCCGCATGCGAACGCAACTGAGGCACCTCCATGAGCACGTGCTGAAGCAGCGGCAATGGGTTGGCCGTCCTGAGGGACCGGGGCCTGAGTTCGTACGACAGGCGCCACTCTTCCGAGCCTGTCACGGGATCCGCCGCGTCACTCGCTGGAAGCTGAAGATCTTCCGGTGAGACCATCGTTATCTCAACCAGGGTAATGTCATCTTCACGACCGCTCGAGCCGATGTGTTGATAAACCGCATCCTTCAGCCGGGCAAAGATGTCAGCCCGGGGATCCGCGACGGCGACGATACGGTTGAAAGCGTCGAATCCGAACTGTTTGCCCTGTTCGTCTCGCGCCTCAATGATGCCGTCCGTGCACATGATCAGGCGGTCGCCTGCAGCCATCTCGACCACCTGGGTAGTGGCATCGAAGCGTTCGTCGCCGACGATGCCCAACGGCAGATGCTTTGACTCCAGATGAACCAGCGACTTCCGACCGTCACGAAAAATAACACCCTCGGGCAACCCGCCATTCCAGAATTCGACCGTGCCCTTACGGAAATTGAATGCCACCAGCATCGCGCAGCAGAAGTAGCCCTTCGGCAGCATGCCCTGCAGCTTACGATTGGCCTCGCGGAGAATCTCGCCGGGCAGAAAGCCCTTCTGCGTCATGCCGTAAAAGATCTCGGCGAGAGGCATCGTCCCGATTGCCGCCGTCAGACCGTGTCCCGTGAAATCGCCGAGCAGAACGTAGACCTCGTCTGCCGGATTGCGAGCCACCAGCAGAACGTCACCGTTGAAGATCGCCAGCGGAGAGATCAGCGTCTTGATATAGGGAACGCTGAGGTTTCCGGTATGCGCCACATTGTCGAAAACGGCCTTGGCCGCCTCCTGCTCCTGCACGAGGTGCGCGTGATGGCGGGTGATTTCATCCCGCTGCAGCTGCATGGTGTGATGCATCTCGCGCATCCGATCCATGGCGTTGAGCTTGGCCTTGAGGATCACCTTGTTATAGGGCTTCGAAAGAAAATCATCGCCGCCGGCTTCGACGCAGCGTGCAAGCTCGTCGGCCTCGGTGAGCGACGTCAGAAAGATGATGGGTACGAACTCTTCCCCGGCATGCGCCTTTATGCGTCGGGCAACCTCAAAACCGTCGACGCCCGGCATCACCGCATCCAGCAGTACCATCTGCGGCCGATAGGTCTCGAACATTTTCAGCGCATCGAAACCATCAACCGCCTGCTTTACCTCGTAGCCTTCCTTGCGAACTATGGTCGACAGCAGCAGCCGATCAACCTCGCTGTCGTCCGCGACCAGAATCCTGATTGGTTCCGTCATGCTGATGGGACCCTAACCGGGTGGGCGTGCCGAGCCACTTATTCAGTGAATGGTGAACAGCTGCTCGAAATTGGAGATGCTCAAGATCTTTCGAACGTCAGCGGTGCAGTTGACGATTTCCACCACGGCGTTGTCGCCACCGGCATAGTCCCGCAGCAGCAGCAGCATCCCGAGCGCAGAGCTGTCAATGTAGTTGGCCTCGCGCAGGTCGATTCGATAGCGCTCCGGCGCGGTTTCCAGAGCTTCGTACGCATCGCGAAATTGCTGATGGGAACTGAAATCGAAGCGTCCGGTAACGGCAATTGTCAGCTCGTCACCGGTTGCGGACGTTTCGGCGGATATGGCCATGGGGTGAAATCTCCTCAAACCCTGGTGTTTTCAATCTTCGTTAAGCATAGTCCAGCTTCCGCGCCCCGAGCCCGGATCGCGGGCGCCATCGGAACCAGCCCCTGAACCCTTGGCCGTGCCCGTCGCTGCCTGACGTCTTTCCTTCCTACGCGCTTCAGTGCGCTCACGATCCGTCGCTTTCTCCAGCACCTGCTCCATGGCCCGGCGCTGACGATAGGCCCCGTGCCACTGGGCCCGTTTGCCCTCATAAGCCATATCGAGCCGCGTGACGTAGGACTCCTGCGCGTCCAGAGCGCCCGATACCTTCTGATAGAAACTGGAAAGCCGCATTATCTCGCCGGCCGTGAGCGAAGAGCGCTCCAGATGCAAACCACGATAGTGGGTGAGCATCTCCTTGAGGTGCTCTGCCTGGGAACGTTGCTCCGCACGCTGCTCGCTCAGCTCCGACAGCTCTCTGACCAGCTGCTTCTCCTGCTGCGAATAAACTTTCTTTACGGACTCCAGCTTTTTCTTCGCCACGGATAGGTTTTCCTCGGGTTACTGTGGAGCTTTCTGCATCTCGGGCTGGGTTGCAGGCGGGGCTGACGGATTCCCGGCTGGCGCCGAAAACAGCGCCTTGAGCCCATCGAGAGCGTCGGCAAGGGATATCTTTTCCTCCGGTGACTGCACCAGGAACTGCTGCTGCATCAGGTGTCGCTGAATCGCTTCGTCCGTTACCGGATCCGACCCCGCCTGATAGGCGCCTACATTGATCAGATCTTCCTGTTCGGCGTATCGGCTCCAGAGACGCTTGAAGTGCAGCGCCGCCACCTGCTCATCGTCGCTGGATAATTTAGTCATCAGCCGACTGACGGAATTCTCGACGTCGATGGCAGGATAGTGGCCCTGTTCCGCCAGCCGACGGCTCAGCACCAGGTGACCATCCAGGATCGCTCGCGCCGCGTCCACGATGGGGTCCTGAAGGTCATCCTCCTCCATGAGAACCGTGTAGAAAGCGGTGATCGAGCCGTTACCCTGACCCGTCTGCCCGGTGCGTTCGACCAGCTGAGGCAGGAGCGCAAACACCGAAGGGGTATAGCCTTTCGCCGCTGGAGGTTCGCTCATGGCCAGGCCGATTTCCCGTTGCGCCTGCGCCACCCGGGTCAGCGAGTCCATCAGCAGC
>CAMYJX010000039.1:0-32758 GCA_947258825.1 uncultured Pseudomonadales bacterium | reverse complement strand
CCGAGCGCCTTGCGCTCGAAACGATTCGGCAATCTCTGTCGCAAGGATCGCACCACGCAGGCGCATTGACGCGGATTCGTCGGCCGGAGCCGCTACCACCACGGACCTTTCCAGACCGTCGCCCAGGTTGTCCACGATAAATTCCTGAACTTCCCGACCCCGCTCGCCGATGAGTCCAACGACGACGACGTCGGCCCGGGTGAATCTGGCAAGCATGCCCAAAAGCACGCTTTTGCCGACGCCGCTGCCGGCAAACAGGCCGAGGCGCTGACCAACCCCTACCCGCATCAGGGCATTGATGCTGCGAATTCCCACATCCAGCGACTCGGTGATGGGCCGCCTGTCCAACGGGTTGATGGGTGCTGCGGGCAGACGAGGCTCGGTACCCGACATCAGCGGGCGGCCATCCAGAGGTCGCCCAAGCGCGTCGACCACACGACCCAGCAAGGACTCCGCAGGCGGCAGACGGTCTTCGCCTGCCGGCAACACCCGTACCCCTGGGTACACGCCGTGGGGCGGCGTCAAGGGCATGAGGTAACACCGATCGTTGGAAAATCCCACGACATCCGCCGGAACACGTCCCTGGGGCAGCTCCAGCAGGCAGCGCGAGCCGACCGGGAGCCTCACCCCCGAGGCTTCCAGCAGCAGTCCAACTGCCCGTTCCACCCTGCCGCAGAGCTGAAAGCGAGGGGTGCTTTCAAGGCATCGCTCGAAGCTGGCGGACAGGTTACTCAGATCCGATGCCAGCTGCGCCATCGCCCACCTCCTCGTCCCTGTACGCTGCAAGACGGCCGAGGGGGTCGAACTCCACGCTCTGCCGACCCCGGCTCACGGATATCCCTCCAAGCGGCACGCCGGCATCTTCCTTCAGGTGCAGCGCGCCCATCTTTGATGACGGATCACGTTCGACCAGCATGGCAACGTCCTCGGGATTGAGCGAGACCTGAACGTCATTCAGCTCCGCGTTGAGCACATCGAGCGCTTCCGCAACCAGCTGTTCCAGAACTTTCGGGTTGGTCCGCAGCTCGACCAGCAACAGTTTTCCAACGACCTTCAGGGCCAGTTCCGCGATGGCTTCCGCGCTGTCGGTCGGCAATTCGGCAGCCGTTGCAGAGAGTGACTCGAGGCTCTCTCGCAGCGCCTGGTGCAGCCGTCGTGTTTCTGCCCTTGCCTGAGCCAGTCCGGCGGCATAACCTTCCTGCCGGGCCTGCTCTTTGATCGTCTCGTGGGCCTTTTCCAGGGCTGCCTCCTGAGCTGCCCCGCGAGCGCCTTCTCCAACGGTGCTCGCATCGGCAGAGTCCGTCGATGCGAAGTCGCTAGACGTCGGACTGAAGCTGGGCCAGATAAACGCGCTCCTCGCCATCTAGAGCATCTCTTCGGCTCCGGCGCCGCCCAGCGAGATCTCTCCCGCGTCAGACAGCTTCCGCGCGATGATCAGTATTTCTTTCTGGGATGCTTCAACCTCGCTGATCCGCACCGGACCCTTGGTTTCCATGTCGTCCTGCAGCAGCTCCGCTGCGCGTTTGGACATATTGCGATAGATTTTTTCCTTCAGCGGTTCGTCCGCGCCTTTGAGCGCGAGCACCAGCATGTCGGAGGACACTTCGCGCAGCAGCGTCTGAATCCCGCGATCGTCCACCAGATTCAGATTGTCGAACACGAACATGAGCTCCTGAATCTCGGTGCTGAGGGACTCGTCCTCCTCGCGAATGCTCTCCATGACGGCCTCTTCGCTCTTGTTTTCGAGGTGATTGAGAATCTCCGCCGCCGCCCGCTTGCCGCCCAGCTGGGCAAACCGACTGGAGCTCTGCTTGCCCACCTGTGCCTCAAGCACGACGCTGAGCTCCTGAAGGGCGCCTGGCGGAATGGAATCCAGGTTCGCAACCCGCATGATCACCTCGCTGCGGGTCGTGTCGTCGGGAAAATAGCTCAGCACCTCCGCCGCCTGATCGGGCTCCAGGTACGCCAGAACGATGGCCTGAATCTGCGGATGCTCATGCAGGATGAAGTCTGCAATAGCCCGTGAATCCATCCACTTGAGCTTATCCAGGCCACCCATGCTGCCGCCGACGATCCGATCCAGGACGCTGCTCGCCCGCTGCTCGCCGAGCGCACCTACCAGCATCCGCTTGAGGTAGTCGTTCGCGCCGAGACCCAGTCCCGACTGACCGCTCACGGCTTCCAGGAAGTTGCTCACTACCGAATCAATCTGCTGAGTATTGACGCTGCCAAGGGCCGACATGGCGGCGCCAACGCGCTGCACCTCCCTGGGCTCCAGAAGCTTCAACACTTTCGCGGCTTCGTCTTCACCCATGGCGAGAAGCAGAACGGCAGCCTTATCGAGCGACTCCATCTCTGCCGCTGCGTTGTCCATGACCTCACTCATCCGTCGATACCCAATGCTTGACCACCTGCGCTACCCGTCCCGGATCCTGTTCCACGAGACCCCGGACCGTCTCTACCTTGCCGGTGTAGCCGGCACCCGCCGGCAACGCGCCAGTACCGGCGCCAGCCAGGGCCGGCAGACCGACACCCTGAGCCGCTTCCGCCGCCGCGCGAGCTTCAAGCCGCGCAAGCCGCTGCTGCTCCTCAACCACCGCACCGGCCTGACTGAGATTTCTGAACAGCGGCCGCAAAAACCCGAGCGCCAGCGCCAGCAGCACCAAGCCGCCAAGCACCAGCTTGAGCAGCTCGAAGAACCAGCTTTCGGTCCAGAACGGGGCGGTTTCGGCTACCTCCAACGTCTCGCTGAAAAAGGCGCTGTTGACGACGGTTACCATGTCTCCGCGGGCGGCGTTGTAGCCGACGGCGTTCTTGACGAGCGTCGTCAGGCGCGCCAGCTCCTCTTCAGCCCACGGTGCGCTCTCGGTTGCGCCGGTCTCCGCGTTAATCGATTTCAGATCATCGACAACGACGGATACCGTTACCCGTGTCAGAGACCCAACGGCATGCTGGGTATAGCTGACCGTCCGATCGAGCTCGTAGTTGCGCGTGCTCTGGCTGCGAGAGCGTCGGTTCGCCAGAGCCGCATCGTCCATGTTGCCTTCCACGATCGGCTGCGTTTCCGGCGGCTGATTGGTCAAGGTACCGGGCACGCCCTCGGTCGCCGGGTCGCTTCCCTGCTCCTCGTTCATGAGCGCCTCGCTGCGCAGCGCCGGCAGATCCGGGTTGTACAGCTCCTCGGCTTCCTCCGACCTGGTAAAGTCCACCTCTGCAGAAACCTCAGCGCTGAACCTGTTGGGACCTACCGTCGGCAGCAGAATGTTGCCGATCTTCTCCTGCAGCTGCTTTTCTATCCGCGCCACGTACTTGAGCTGACGTTCAGACTGTTCCAGCGCTTCGTCCTCGTCGCTGCCGGACAACAGCTTGCCGGATTGATCGACCACTGCCACGTTTTCCGGCGTCAACTCGGGAACCGCGCCGGCAACGAGATTGGTTATGCCCTTCACCTGCGCAGCGGTCAGCATCTGGCCCGGCACAAGCTTCACGGTGACCGACGCTGTGGGCAGACGTCGATCTCGAAGAAACGTCGTAGATTTCGGCGTCGCCAGCAGCACCCGGGCGCTCTGTATCGAGTTGACCGTGGCGATGCTTCTCGCCAGCTCTCCCTCAACGCTGCGCCGATGGCGTGCCAGCTCCATGAACTGGCTCACTCCGAAGCCCTGATCCGCATCGAGCAGCTCATAGCCCAGCTGCCGACCATCGACGCTGCCGGCGCCGGCCAGTTTCATTCGGGCCTCATACAAGCTGTTCTGCGGCACCAGAACCATGCCGCTCCGATCGTCGATCCGATGGGGTATCCCTTCGGTGCTCAGCACTTCAACGATCTCGTTGGCCTGATGAGCAGAGGTGATGGCGGTCACCGGCCGATAATCGGGCGTGCGCATCCAGAGCACCGCCACAACGGCGAGCGCGACGCTGCCGGCGATGGCAAACAGCAGCACCAGCTGGCGCACCAGAGGTAAGCCCGAGGCGGCGCGAAGGAAGTCGCCGCCAGGCAGCGCGACGCCGGCAGCTCCGGGCGCCCTGTTGTCGAGGGGTAGTTCAGCCATGGGTCAGTTCTCCAGCCTCTCGATCAGATGGGCATGTTCATGATGTCCTGATACGCGGACACCACTCGATTACGTACCTGTGTCAGCGCCTGAAAGGCAACGCTGGATTTCTGCTGCGCGATCATTACGCCCACCAGGTCTTTGGTTTCGCCCCGCGAGAAAGCTTCCGCTTTGGCGCTGGCTTCGTTCTGGGTTTCAGCCACCGTATCAACCGCGGATCGGAACAACGCCGAGAAGCTGGCATCCGAACGCTCCCCGGAAGTGACTTCCCGAACGTTCACATTCAGTTCCGCCTGCGTCTGCTCTCTGATGGCACGCATCTGGTTGAGAACGCTGTTGACGTCCGCGCGCATGGCGCCAACGCCGGATATGATCTGATCAGCCATGGTCGCTAAACCTCCACGCCTTGTTCTCTGAGTCGCTGCAGCTTGTAGCGCAGCGTCCGCTCACTCACCCCCAGCTCCCGGGCCGTCTGTCGCCGCCGGCCGCCGTTTGCTTTGAGGGCGGCGAGTATCATCTCCCCTTCCGCGCCCAACACCCGCGCCGAAAGGCCATCCTGGGTTGTTGCCTGGGGCATCAGCCCGAAATCTTCCGCCTGCAGGCTGGCCCCGGTACGCATCACCAGGGCTCGCTGCACCGCGTTTTCCAGCTCTCTGACGTTGCCCGGCCAGGGATACGCTCGCAACGCCACGAGGGCAGCCGTGGACAGCTCCGGGGCCGACTCGCCGGGCGTCACATGTTTGGCAATGAAGTGCCTTGCCAGGGCTTCAACGTCTTCAACCCGCTCTCGCAGCGGAGCCAGCTGCAGCGGAAAAACGCTCAACCGATAGAACAGATCTTCGCGGAAGCGTCCTTCCGACACCGCTGTACGAATATCGACATTAGTGGTCGCCAGCACCCGCACGTTCACCGCTACCGGCGCCTTTGCGCCAACGCGCTCTACTTCCCGCTCCTGCAGCACGCGCAGCAGCTTGGCCTGCAAAGACAGGGGCATTTCTGATATCTCATCGAGCAGCAGCGTGCCGCCACTCGCAATCTCGAACTTGCCAGGCTGGCTCTGATGGGCGCCGGTAAAGGCGCCCTTGACGTGCCCGAACAGTATCGCTTCCAGCATGTTCTCGGGGATGGCGGCACAGTTGATGGCCACGAACGGCCTGTCGCGGCGGGCAGACTGCTGGTGAATAAAGCGGGCAACGACTTCCTTGCCGACGCCGCTATCTCCCGAGATCAGCACCGACACATCGGTTCGAGCCACCCGAGCCGCCAGGTCGAAAGTGCGACGGGATGCCGCAGACGTGTTGATCACGTCGCCTGCTGCCTCCTCCTTCAGGTGTTGATTTACCTTGTCCAGCAACGCTTCGGCGCTTACCGCCGAGCTGAGATAGTCCGCTGCACCACCGCGCATCACCTCAACCGCGGTTGCAACGTTCTCGTGCTCATCGAGCACCACTACGGGGAAACAGGGTGCTGCCAGCCGGACTTCAGGCAGCAGGCTGGACGCGTGTCGAGCATGACTGAGGCACAAACCCAGATCACGCCGAGCCAGATGGGCCAGGGCCTGCTCGGTATCAGTCACGCATTCAGATCGAAACCCCCCGGCGCTGAGCTGCTCGCAGAGCAATCGGCCGTCGGTTTCTGTCTTCGATACGACAAGGATGCCGGCGCTCATGAAGCGCTCCCACGTTCGATGCCATACTTGCGCATCTTTTCCACCAGCGTGGTCCGGCGGATATGCAGCCTGTCCGCGGCACGCGCTACAATCGAGTTCGTGTCCTTGAGGGCCTGCTCGATGAGCGATCGCTCCAGGCGCGACAGATAGTCCTTGAGGTCGACCCCGTTGACCGGTAATCGTGCTGGCGCGCCTGGTTCGGGCACCACCTCCAGTCCCGCTGCTGGCACTTTCTCCATCGACGCCCCGGTCGAGAGAAACCGCGCGGGTATATCTTTTACTGAGACCAGCTCGTTGGGGAACTCGATGGCCAGCCTTTCGAGGAGGTTCTTGAGCTCGCGGACGTTGCCGGGCCAGGAATAGCCACTGACCGCATGGATCGCATCCAGGGTCAGGCGAACCTGCAGACCCTGCTCGTTGAGTATCTGCGCGGATATGCCGTTGATCAGTGCCGGAATGTCATCGACTCGGTCCCGCAGAGGAGGCAGAGCGATGGGAAAAACGTTCAGCCGGTAGTACAGATCTTCACGGAATTTTCCAGCGGCGATCATGGCTTCCAGATCCTGATGGGTGGCCGCGATGATTCGAACATCCGCGTGACGGGTCTGGACGCCGCCCACCCGCTCGAAGCTGCGATCCTGGATCGCCCGAAGCACCTTCACCTGCATGGGCAAAGGCATGTCTCCGATTTCGTCGAGAAAGAGCGTGCCGCCGGCAGCCAGTTCAAAACGACCCGCCTTTTCGGTAACCGCGCCGGTAAATGCACCCCGCTCGTAGCCGAACAGTTCGCTTTCCAGAAGCTCAGCGGGAATGGCCCCGCAGTTCACTGGAACGAAAGGTCCGGAGCAACGGCCGGACGCTTCATGAATCGCCCGCGCCACCACCTCCTTGCCGGTGCCCGACTCACCGGTGATCAGCACGGTGGAGTCGTTATCGAAGACTTTGGCCATAAGACCACGAACACGAACCATCGGCCCGCTGTCTCCACTAACCGATGGGAAAAGCGTGGCCTCAGCTGCCGAACCCGCCTTCACCTGCCTGTGATAGGCATAGGCTTTGTGAAGCGCAGCCTGCATCTGCTGCAGGCGCAACGGCTCCGCCTGCCAGCCAACACGTTCTTCGCAGCCAGGGGGCTCTGCGCGGCCGACGAAGATTACCGGCCGACCTGCTGATTGAATTTCCGGGTAAGTACCATCACTGCTGGAACCAGCGACGAGTATCTCAGGCTCGTTCTGAACTACGGTCTCGCCCATGAACTCGAGACAAAGCCGCAGCCGTGCCTCGAGCACCGGATCGTCAGTAACGACTCCTACCGTAAGTTCAGCCATGCTCTACTTCACCGTTGATGTCTCACGGGAAGTAAAGCTGCGATCAGTGGCTTGTCAAATTTTCGACGGGTATCCGGTGGTTCCGCGTCAGACCCGCTCGGCAAGCTTTCGGTACGCGACAACGCTTTGACGTTGCCGGCGGGAGTCCTTCACCGCCGCCGCGCAGCTGCTACGCAGCCGCTCCGCGCTCGAGGTGACAACGGCAAGCCTGTCTCGCACTTGCGGCAGCACATGTCCAGGCAACCGGCGGACCAGCGTCTCCAGTTCCTGAGCCCGGCGCAAGGCCGTCAACGCGTCTCCCCGGGAGATTGCGCTGCCGAGCCTGGCCAGCACGCTATCGATGGAACTATCAGCCATGCTCATGCTGGGAAACCTGATCGCCGATGGCGTCCCATGCTGCGTGCAGGGTGTTCAACAGGTCGACAACCTCTACGACAGCAGCGGAATCGTTATCCGCGTTCGCCCGGAAAAGCCGCCGCTGCATGTAGTCGTAAAGCGCATCCAGATTGGCCGAGAGCTCACCACCCTGGTCATGATCCAGGGACGCCTGCAGGCCGGTAATGATCGAGACCGTTTTGCTGATCGCCTTGGTACGGCCCTCGATGTCTCCGTGAGCGATGCAACCTTCCGCCCGCTGCAGTTGCGTGCGGGCGCCGTCCAGAAGCATATCGATGAGCCGGTGCGGGCTGGCGCCCTCAATTCCGGTCTGCACGTTCAGTTTCTGATATTGAGCTATGGCGCTGTTCACAAGGATTCCTTTCCCACTGCATTCATATTTAGATAGCGGTCGCAACGGTCAAAACTTGAGCAGAAAGTTTTCGGGCCGGCGTCCATCAGTCCTGGTCTCTCGAGTAGCCCGGCAAGGTCGAGAGCTGTTGATCGAGATACTCGCTGGTACTGTTCAGCTGAGAGATCAGCGAATCCGCAGCAGCGAACTGCAAACGCAGGCGCTCTTCAAGCAAATCCATACGCTTATCGAAATCGGCGCTCTCTTCATCCAGATCCGCCATCCGAGCCTCGAGGCTGTCGACCTTGTTGGCCAGGGTGCCGTCGAAGCGCACCACGGAGTCCAGATAGCGCTGAAACTGGTTCATGGCGCCACGAACCAGGGTGACGGTTCCACGAGGACCCGCATCACCCCCGAGCACCTGTATCTGCACCCCGCCCGCCGCATCCGACACGCTCGTTTCCGCTTTGCCGGACGTACCGGCGCCCACAGCGAAGCCGAGCGCCGTTGATGTAGGTGCCGGAACATCGGTGAAGCTGATGCTGGAATCTACGCCGTCCGCAGTGCTGGTGACCACGAAGCGTTTGTTGACCCCATCATAGGAAACCGATACTTCAGCTCCAGCCGCAGCGAGATTGGCATCGGCGTTGATCCGGGCTTCCAGCTCGGCGGCAAGGTCGGTCCCGGAGTCGTAGTCGCCTTGACTCAGCGCGATGGTATTCGAGGTTACCCCGTTCACCGAAATGCCGAACGTGGAATTCGAGGCATCCAGAGTCAGCGGCGGCGTATCGAACCCGTCGATGCTTTCACCCCGAAAGTATCCGGAGGTCGCCGCAACAGGACCCAGCGGCAGGCTCAGAAACTGACCCGCACCAATGCCCTCCAGGCCGTTGATGGTTCCCGCAACGTCTACGCCCGCGGTCTCTTCTCCGGTGTCAACGGCCAGCCCAAGCGTCGCGGTCATGTTGACATCGGCAGAGGTGATACCCACCTGGGACTGACTGCCGAAACGCGACGAAGTCAGCTCAAGCCGCTGGTCAACGTCGTTATAGAGCACCGAGACGCTTTTGCCGGCTGCCACCAGCGAGCTGTGCGCGTTGATCTGGGTCTGCAGCTGCTGAGCCAGGGCCGTGCCATCCGCGTATTCGCCCTGAGCGATGGTGATGGGGCCGGCCGTGGTGCCGTCCAGCAGCACAAAAAGCGAATCGTTGTCGTCGTCGATGTTGATGGGGCCGGCCAGACCGGGGGTAGCAGCGCCGTGCAGGTAGCCCTGAGTTGCCATCTGCGTGATCTCTACCGGATAATCGCCAGCCGAGGTATCCCGCTGGAAGCTGGTAAACCGAACCAGGTCGTCAGACGCCTGCTTGTCGTCGGCCAGCAACGCGGAAACCGCGTCGGGGTCGGTCTGCAGCGCCTCCACCAGGCGCTCGCTGTCCAGCTGCAGACGGTAGCCATTGTTCTGGTTGGTGGTAATTCCAAGATCCACCAGCGATCGTACGCTGCCGGCCTCTAACCCAGCCACCGTGCTGCTGAGCAGCCGCCGCATCTGTGATCGAATGCCACGGAGAGTGGAATCGCCCATCAGCAGCCCGCCGGATGCGGAATCCTCATCAAAGGCGGTCAGCTCGTCGGCCAGGTCTTTGACGCTGTTGTAGGCATCGACGAATTCCTGCATTTTTTCGACGATTCCATCGGTGTCCTGGGCAATCGTCACGGATACCGGCGCGTCCAGATTCACGGCAAGCGCGTTGAACGTTACGCCGTCGATGACCTCGGACACCGTATTGCTTTCACGGCGTATGGGTATGCCATCGATGATCAGCCGGGCGTCCTGTGCGGCTACCGTCTGGGTCAGATTCACGCCCGCCTCGCTGGCCGTAGCGTTGAAGGCCAGGGCCGATAGTCCGGGACTCGCACCCTCGGTGACGCTGATCTCCATGCTCTGCGCTTCGCCGCTGCTTTCGGAGCTGAGGGCCAGCACGTAGCCGTCGCCATCGTTGACGATGCTGGCGACGATGCCGATCCCCGCCTCATTGATCGTATCCCTGATTCCGGTAAGCGTGTTGTTGGACTCATCGATGGTAATGCTGGCCGCCGCCCGATCCGCGTTCTCTTCGAAGCTCACATAGGCGCCGTCCTCGTCGAGAGTCGTGGTTCCGAATCGGATGGTCAGGGAACCATCGCCCACAAGGCTGTCGATGTCTTCGAAGCGGGGACTGGCAAGCGTGTGGCTACGGGCAAGGGATATCACCTCAACAGAGTGCACCCCGGGTTTGGCCTGAGGGGATGCCGATGCGGAAACAGCAGATTCGTCGCTGGAGATGACGTTGTTGATTAGCAGATCGCGGGAGCTGCTCAGGCCCGCAGCTGCGCTGTTGAGCTGTTCAAGGGTGCTGTTAATCGACCCGTAGGCGGAGATGCGTGCCTCGAACTCGGCCTTTTCCGCGCTGATGCGAAGATCCGTGGCCTCGCGCTCGGCACTGATGATGTCTTCAACCAGTTCCGACGTCAGAAGGCCGGAACCAACCCCCAATGATTGGATGGATGCCATGCTAGCTTACCAGTCAGTCGTGGGGCGACGCGCTTCAGGCCCGCCGCCCGCTGACTGCTATATCCTCGTGTTGATCAAACCCAAACGCTTCGCTTCAGGCCCAGCGGCACCGCCGCCAAACTGCTCTGATAGAGCCTGCTCCTGAAGTGCGTTCAAGTTCCGTGCCAATCGAATCACCACCTCGTTGGGGATCTGTCGGATCACCTTCTTGGTGCTGCTGTCGATGACCTGAACAATGGGCTCGTTCAGCTCCGGGTCAACGGAAAACCTGAGGTCCCGCTGCACCGATTGAACGTAATCATTGATCTTGGTTACGGCACGTTGCACGTGTTGCTCCTGAACTGCGACCTGTTCCTTCACGCTCGAACTGCCTGCCGAACCGGAGACCGGCGGCAAAGGCTTGCCGCCGTCCTTTCCATCCATTGCCGGTTGGCTGCCAGCCGAGGCCGCATCCTTGCGACCCACATCCGCTACAGAAGCACGCGCACTATTTGCGTTCTGCGTACTTATGTCTGTCATAACGGACCTCTCATCTCGGCGGCGGGAAGGAGAGCGTGCTCATGGCGAAGCTCGATCTCTCATCCCGCCTTACCGGAAAACTCTGCCCCTTACTGAAGGAGCGAGAGAACCAGCTGAGGCTGAGCGTTGGCCTGTGCCAGAATGGATACGCCCGCCTGCTGCAGTACCTGAGTCCGGGACAGCTCGGCCGTTTCCGCGGCAAAGTCTGCATCCAGAATCCGTGACCGTGCAGCGGCCAGGTTTTCCATATTGATGGCCAAGGCGCCGATGGTGGAATCCAGACGGTTCTGGATAGCACCCAGGTCAGCCCGCTCGCGGTTGACCGCGTCAAGCGCGTTATCCACCGCGGACAGGGCGCGCTCGGCACCTTCCACCGTTGAGATATCAACCTCGGTCAGGAACTGACCGGAGCTGGCCCCACCGAAGGTGCCCTGCTCGAATCCGAGCGCGGCAACTTCTGCATCGCCATTGGAGCCGGCTGCTACCTGGAACGCCTGAGCTGAGGACAACGTCACCGTGCCGGTGGTGGTGGTGTCGTCTACGCCAGCCAGACCAACGTGGTCAACGGCGACCGCATCGGCTGCGTTGTTGACAACATCGATGTTCCGACCATCTGCTGAAGTCAACGTGATGGACGTACCGTTGTCCGCCGCGGTCACGCCTGTCTGGCCGCTGACGGCATTGATGGCGTCGACGGTGGAAGAACGGTCGGACTCGGACTCGCCGAGGGTGGTGGCCAGGGTGACGTTCACCCCGTTGATGTCGATATCCAGCGTGCTGCTGGCACCAGCCGTGGTAGCACCCACAACGTCTGCGGCGTTGACCGTTGCCATCACGCCCGTTTGCTCGGAGGAACGATTGATCGCAGCGGCAGTTGCGATGGCGGAGCCGTCGTTGGCCGTGGACGATGCGGTATCGTCAGATGCTTTGGCAGCACCGATGGTCACGCCGTTGATGACGAGATCACCGGCCTCGAGGGGACCGGCCCCATCCGTTGCGGTGGATACCACAGCAGCCGTACCGGGGCTGAACGTACCAGCGCTGAGTCCGGAATTCGCCAGGTTTCCAGTTGCCGTGCCGTCGCCACCGTCGATGACGATGTCAGCGCCGCCCTCAGAAACCAGCGAGAATCCGCCGGTGAACGTCTCGGTACCACCTGCGGTGAAGTTCAGACCGGTATTGCCTTCCGTAAGCCCGGCACCGTCGTCTGTCAACGTGATGTTGCGTCCATCGAGCGCTTCCAGCACGACGCCACCGCTGTCGGAGCCTGAATCCTTGGCTACGACGCCGGTCTGCGCAGAGCGCGCATTAATGGCATCTACGACTGCAGCGCGGTCGGCGCTGAGCGAAACGCCACCAACCTGGATGTCGACGTCTACACCGTTGACGGTTATGACACCCGCGGCCGCAGCGCCCGTGGCCGTTGCCGAACCACCCACCGTGTTGACGTTGGTCTGCGCGGTAACGCCCGTCTGCTCGCTGGCTGCGTTGATCGCGGCCACCTTGGCGATGGCGCTTGCACCCGCGTTGTCGACAGAAGCGGTGTCGTCGCTGGCAGCGGATGCGCTGATAGCCACGCCGTTGAGAATGAGGTCGCCGTTGGCCAGGGCCGAATCCGTCCCTATGGCGCTGACACCGGCGTCGACGCCGCCGCCAAGCTTGTCTACGGTGACCTGCTTGATGGCAATTTCGACTTTCTCGCCGGCATTGGTGCCGATCTGAACGCTGGTGTCGAAGCTGCCGTCCAGCAGGTTACGACCGTTGAAATTGGTCTGCTCGCTGACCCGCTTGATCTCGTCGATCAGCAGCTTGGCTTCCGAGTTCAGAGCCTGGCGGTCAGAATCGCTGTTGGTGGCGTTCGAGGACTGAAGGGCCAGTTCCCGCAGACGCTGCAGGCTTTCCGTCATGGCGCCCAGCGCCCCTTCAGCGGTCTGTGCCAGCGAAATACCGTCGTTGGCATTCCGTATGGCAACGCCCAGGCCCCGCACCTGCGCGGTGAAGCGCGTGGCGATGGCCAGACCAGCGGCGTCGTCGCGGGCGCTGTTGATACGCAGGCCGGAAGACAATCGGGCAAGGGCTTGGAGGCCGTCTGCCTGAGTGGCGTTCAGGTTACGCTGCGCCGTCAGCGACCCGATATTAGTGTTGATGATCTGAGGCATTTCTTACTCCGTTACTCAACCAATCCTGGTTAAAAAGGGCATTAGGCCCGCACGTTCCCGTCGCAATGTGATGGGTACTCAATGCCTGTAACGGCCGAGACGGAGGAATCTTTAGGGAATTGCATCACATTTAGGAATAATGTGAGCAATGGTGGAAAGTTCGGTGGGCAGGCTGCCCTGGGGACAATGACTACAGGGCGTTGAAGAGGGACAACCCGCTGACGCGGACGAAGCTCTGCTGAGCGGCTTCGAGCAGAAAAGACTGAAAGGACAGCCGGCTCACAGCCTCGGCAAAGTCCAGATCCCGGACCTTCGAGAGCGCATCCTGAGCCTTCAGCTCCAGATCGGCGTGCAGGTTACGGGTACTGTCGATGCTGTTCATCCTCGCGCCCAGGTCCGCCTGCACTTCGAGAATCCGGCTCATGGCGTTGTCCAGCCCGGTGAGGGTATCCCCCACCAGATTGTCGAAGGCATCGCCGCTGACGTTGGGATCAATCTCTGCCAGCCCCGTTGCCGCGTTCGCTATGGTGGTCAGCACGTCCTGCTTGCTCGTAGTCTCGATGAAGAAACGATCTCCGGGCGCCGGGTAGCCGGTAATACGGAAGCTCATGCCGGCGACGTTCACGGCGGTTCCGGAGGCGAAGCTGACGTTTTCCAGACCGTCCACCACGCGATTGTCGCTGGCTCTACGGACGGTGAAGTTGGGTGAGCCGTCGGGGCTTTCGTTGAGGGGACGGAACTCGACGACAAGATCATCCGGAAAGAAGGCTGCAAGCGCCTCCCGATCCGTCACCCCGGCTTCGGAAATGCTGGCATTGGCCAACGGATCGTTGTCCGGGTGGGCGGTGACGTTGAACACCGGGGTCCGGGTATCGATGTCGACAAAGATCTCGCGCCCGGAATCGGTTACCGGCACGAACTGACCGGAGGCAACCTGCACCAGACGCTGGCCCTCGTCACCGTTGAACGTCACGCTGCCGCCGTTGACTTCAAAAGGCCTGATCTGGCTCTGAAAGCCGGAAAAAAGATACTCGCCGTTGGGACCTCGCGTGTTTACGAGGGAAACCAGCTCATCGAACCGGGCGGCGATCTCCGTGGTGATGAAACGCCGGTCGTCCACCGTGGGCACGCCATTGCTGGCCTGCAGCGTCAGCTCCCGAATGCGCTGCATAACGTCCATGACCTGCTGGAGCACCACCTCTTCCTGCACCAGCTGTGCTTCCGCGCTGTCTATGTTCTTCTGGTACTGGGCCCGAACCTCCAGCTCCTGGTTGATCTGAACCACCCGCGCGGCGCCCACGGGGTCGTCCCCAGGCTTGACGATGCGCCTGCCGCCGGCAATCTGCTGCTGAGTTTCCGCAACCTGACGACCGAGGTCCTGCAGGCTGGCCGCCCCCTGCTGGCTGATCTGACTGGATGAAACGCGCATCTCTACCTCTCTAACTCGCCACGCTCGCCTGGAAGCGCTATCGGACCACGCTGAACAGGGTGTCGAAGATCTCCCGGGCCACGGAGATGATCTGAGCAGAAGCGTTGTACGCCTGCTCGTAGCGGATCAGATTAGCCGCCTCCTCGTCCAGATTGACGCCGGAAATCGATTCCCGGCGCGCCACCGACTGATCCAGCAGCGATGAGGCCGCGTCGCGATTGATCTGGCTCTGGCTCGATTGCACGCCGACGAACTGCACGAGCTGACCGTAACTTTCCGCAAACGAGACCGGAGGGTCTCCCACCGCGGGCGAATTGAGCAATCCCGCCATCTGCAGGCCGTTGCGATTATCACCGACACCTGACTCATTGTAGTCGACCGTAAAGCTGTCGCCGGCCTTGGGGCTGCCGCTCATGCTCAGAGAGAAACCGAGATCCGAGCGCTGATGCACCGGGTTGCTCTGCATCAGGCCACCCGTTTCACTGCTCAGCGTCAGATCCGGTGCCAGGCTGGCAGTGACCTGCCCACCCACCGTCACCGTTCGGTAGTCGCCTCCGGGACCCGCGCCGTTCAGTACCAGGCTGCCTCCTCGTATGTCCTCGACGCGTACCGAATCCGTCGGATCTCCGGCTATCTGCAGGGTGAGGTCGTCGCCCCGCTCAGTTGTCAGAACCAGCGTGGAACCATCGCTGCGCGCCTGAACGCCCAGCGCCTGCAGGTCAGGATCAGCCGCCACCGCGTCGGCCAGGGCGTTGAGAGAGGACACCGGGCCGAGATCGATCCCGTTGATGACGGCAGAAAGCGGCGTTCCCGCGGCGTTGTTCACCACATCGGTGATTCGGAGCTCGGCATAGGCGGTGGCCGTCACGCCGGACAGCGTCGAAAGGCGATCGGCAACCGCGCGCGCGCTGCTGCCCGGAGTGATATCCAGGTTCTGCTCGCGAACCACGGCGCCGGACTCGGGATGGCGCTGGGTCAACCTTATGTTCTGCGCCGAGTAGCCGTTGCTCAGGTTCCCGACGCCGGAAACAATACTTGCCTGTGCCGGCAAAGCGCCCGACTCCGTGCCGTTGAACAGCACGCTCTGCTGTCCGGCCTGGGTAGGCAGCAGCTGATTCAGCTGTCCCGGGTCGTAGGGCAGATTTCGCTGTGGTGGCTGCAGCGGAAGCGGATTGCCGGGGTCGGAGTTGTCCAGCAGCTCGTAGGTCGTGTCGCTGGTGAAGCGCACGATCAAGGGCGGATTCAGCGCGCCGGACCCGGTCAGCACGGGGTTGTCCGGGTCGAAGATCTCACCGATTTCAACCTGTGCATCACCCTGGTTGCCGAAAGCCTCCTGGACGCGCATGGGCCCCGCCAGCGCCAGCAGCGATGGATTGTCCAGAACCACGTCGAAGCTTCCGGCAGCACCACGCAGTGGCCGCAGATAATAGACGTCGCCCGGGAGAAAATCTCCCGACTCCAGCGTCAGCGTCATCTGATCGACCTGAAACGACTGAGGGAATTCCCCCTGCAGCGTTCCCTGGTGAACAAGTTGCCGATCGGCAGTCCGGCGCACAAAAAACGCGCCCGGGTTGTCTTCCTCGAAAACGATCTCGTAATCGGAGACGGGCATGACCGCCGCGTCATCGATGACGACGGATATCGCACCGGGGCTGGGATTGGTATTCGATTCGTCGGCTACCACGCGCAGACGCGCGAACTCGGCATCGTTGAGATTGGCAAACAACAGCCCGCCCTTCTCGCCATTGAGGTCGATCCCCGCGCCGTGAGCCTTGTTGACCTCGGCGCTGACCGTGAGCGCCAGCCGACCCACCTGGTTGATGGCCGGGGTCAGCACCTGGTCGCGAAACCGCAGGATCCCGCCCATCTCTCCCCCCTGGATGGCCGAGGTGATGATCTGCCGCTCGCTGCGAGCGTCGGGGCGAAGGGCCACCTCGCCCTGGGCCGTTATCTCCAGCTCGGACGCGGAAGCGCCCAGCACGATGGCCTGACCCTTGCCGATGAACACGTTGATCTGCTCGTCGTTCTGCTTGGAAACGGTGACGCTCACAAAGGTCGAAAGCTGTTTCAACAGCTCCTCGCGTTGATCCAGCAGCCCGTTCAGGGCACCGGTGCTTTCTTCGGACTTCAGCGAGGCGATGCGATAGTTGAGCTCCCCTATGCCGCGGGTCAGCTCGTTGACACGAGCGGCGGAGGATTCCAGCACCCCAACCACGTTGCCGAACTGCTGGTCCAGACGGCCATGCAGGCTCTGGAAGCGTCCGGCAAGATTCTCCGCCTGGCTCAGCACGAGCTGTCGGGTCGGCAGATCGCCAGGATTGTTGCTCGCCAGCTGCAGCGCTCCGAAGAACCCCTGCAACGCGCTGTCCAGACCACCGTTCTCATCCAGCAGCGAGCCCTCGATCTGCTGTATCTGCTGGCTCAGCGTATCCAGTTCGGCATACAGCGCTTTGTCGACGCGAACCTGATTGGTGGCGAACTCGTCGGCCACCCGGGTAATTCGCTCTATACGGGTGCCGCTGCCTTCGAAATCGCCACCCCGCGATCCGGCCGTCTGGGCCTGAACATCAACCTGCTGGCGGGTGTATCCGGGGGTGCTGGCGTTGGTGATGTTCTGTCCCGTGACAGCAAGCGCCGCCTGCTGTGTTCGCAGACCGCTGACCCCGATATTGAAGAGACTAGCCATGCATCAATCACCCGGTACCCATCAGGTACCCGTCAACATCCGTCCGATCTGCACCTGAAGCTGCTTGAGCTTGGTCGCATACTGAGGATCCGTTGCGTAGCCGGCGCGCTGCAGGGCGTCGGCAAACCTTGCCGGATCGCCGGCGACCTCCAGGGCCTTGCTGTATCTGTCGCCACTGGTGAGAAACGAGACGTAGTCGCGCACCGATTCGGTAAAGTCGCGATAGGCGCGGAAGCTGTCCTGCTTGCGCACCGGCTGTCCCAGCTCGAATTCCAGGGTGGTCACGTCGGCGGTCGGCCCCGACCAGTTGGCGGCCTTGATGCCAAACAGGTTGTGGCTGGGCGCACCGTCGGCATCGTGTATGACCCGGGAACCCCAACCCGTCTCCAGCGCCGCCTGAGCGAGCACCGCAACGGGATGAATGCCGGAAGCGGCAGCAACCTGCTCCACTACCGGCCGAAGCGCCTCGAGAAAGCCTTCCGCGCTGTCGAACAGCGACTCCCTGAAGCCCCCTCCGCGGACGCCTTCGGCAGAGGCTTCCATCGAATTCCCGCTCATGTTCTCGGTTGAAAGCAGTCCAGAAGCCCCGGCAGGAATTTCCGCTGCGGGAGTCGCTTCCGAGAACCGACGCCGTACGGGAACGGCAGGATCCAGCGCCGATTCGTTCTCAGAATCCGACGCGCCGTCTCGAGAGAGCTGAGACACGATGACGTCTCGCAAGCCGATGCCTCCGGATTCCGCCAGATGCACCGACCACTGCTGATCCAGCATCTCCTGATGCATTTCAACCGCATCGCTGGACAGATAGTTACCTTCTCCGAAAACCTTGCCGGCGTCCCGCATGCTCTGCAGCCAGATGCCGACGAACAGCGACTCGAACTGGGCTGCCACTCTTTCCAGCGCGTCCGCACCCTCGGTGGACATTTTTTCCAGGCCGGCAATATCCGTGAAAGCCATGCGCGGCATGGCCTGCATCTGCATGCTGCTGGCAGCGTCCATTCAGATCACCACCAGCTCGGCACGCAGAGCTCCAGCTTCTTTGAGCGCTTCGAGTACCGCCATCAGATCGCTCGGCGCAGCCCCCACCTCGTTCACCGCGGTGACGATATCCTGCAGAGACACGCCGGGATCGAAATAGAACATGCGGTTAGCCTCCTCTTCGATCTCCACCCCCGACTGGGGCACGACCTCAGTCCGACCGCGAGCAAACGCGTTGGGCTGGCTGACGTCATAGCTCTCCGAGATAGTGACGCTGAGATTTCCGTGGGTCACCGCCGCGGGCGTGACTTCCACATGCTGCCCGATGACGATGGTACCGGTGCGGGAATTGACAACCACTCGGGCCGCCGCGTCGTCCGCGTCGACCTGGAGACTTTCCAGAACCGAGATAAAGGCCACTTTCTGACTGGAGTCCTGGGGCGCGCGCACCGAGATGGAACGGGCATCCACGGTCTCCGCTACCTCCGGGCCAAAGGCCTCGTTGATCTGCTCGGTCACCCGCCGCGCCGTGGTGAAGTCGCCGCTGTGCAGGTTGAAGACAATATTTTCCGTGCCGCTGAAGCCGTCCGGTGCGGGGCGTTCCACCAGAGCGCCATTGGAAATTCGACCGACGCTGGGAACATTCACGGTGACGCTGGACCCATCCGCGCCTTCGGCGTTGAACCCGCCTACCACCAGACTGCCCTGAGCGACCGCGTAGATCTCTCCATCCAGGCCTTTCAGGGGCGTGATCAGCAGCGACCCGCCGCGCAGGCTGTCGGCGTTGCCGATGGAAGAAACGGTAACGTCCAGCTTCTGACCGGGCTTGGCGAAAGCAGGCAGGTCAGCATGCACCGAAACCGCCGCAACGTTCTTCAGCTGGGGCCTCACGCCGGGCGGCAGCTGAATACCGAACTCGCGCAGCATGTTGCGGAAAGTCTGAATCGTGAACGGCGTCTGGCTGGTCTGATCGCCGCTGCCGTCCAGGCCTACCACCAGCCCGTAGCCGATCAGCTGGTTGCTCCGCACGCCGGCAATGGACGCCAGGTCTTTAAGCCGTTGCGCTTGTGCGGCAGGTACCGTCAACAGAAAGCAGACGGCAAAGCAGATTATTTTTCGCGCCATGTTCATCCCCATCAGAACGGATAGACCGGATTGAGAAAGAATTTCGTCAGCCAGCCCGCCTCGTTGGATGAGGCCAGCTCGCCGGTGCCGCTGTAGGCGATCCGGGCATCTGCCAGGCGCAGAGAAGAGACGGAGTTGTTGCCGTCGATGTCTTCCGGCCGCAGCAGGCCGCTGACCCGCAGGTACTCCTCGCCCCGGTTCAGGTTCAGCCATTTTTCTCCCTGCACCAGCAGCAGGCCATTAGGCAACACGTCGGCCACCACGGCGGTGAGGGTGCCGGAAAGGCTGTTCTCCTGATCGCTCTCCGCCTCTCCCCCAAATTCCGTAGAGTTGTCGATGGAATTGAGGGTGGTGTCGCTGTTGCCGTCGACCACATTGCCGAACACGGTTGGATTGGGCAGCTCGGTGGTCGAGTCCTTGCGGATCGCGGTCTCTGCCGACTTGCTGGAACGGGTACGTTCCTCGAAGAAGATGGTGACCACATCGCCAATCTGATTGGCCCGCGCGTCCTCATACAGGGCAACGGACCGGGCCCCCTGGAAAATCGAGCCCGCGCTGGCCGGCTCGGCCGGCGGCACAACCGGATAGGTCGGGCTGTAAAGCGGTTCCGGGCGCACCGGATCCACGCTGATGCAGCCCTGCAGCACGACCACGACAGCCAGGATCAACGGATATTTGCTAGCGGACATCATCAGATATTCTGCGTGATGTATTGCAGCATCTGGTCTGCGGTTGAAACCACCCGTGAGTTCATCTCGTAGGCGCGCTGAGTCGCAACCATGTTAACCAGCTCCTCTACAACGCTCACGTTGGATGTCTCCAGGGCACCCTGAACAATCTGGCCGAGCCCGTTTTCACCAGGGGTTCCCTGCTGGGGGGTGCCGCTGGCCGCGGTCTCCAGGAACAGGTTTCCCCCCGCCGCCTCGAGCCCGCCGGGATTCTGGAAGCTGACCAGCTGAACGGTGCCAACCTGTGACGGCGACGCGCTACCCGGTTCCGTCACCGATACCGTGCCGTCAACGCCGATGGTTACTTCCAGCGCCTCCGCAGGGATATTGATGGCGGGTTCCAGGGGAAATCCCTGGGCGTTAACGATTCGACCATCCTGATCCAGCTGAAACTCGCCGCTACGGGTATACCCGATGTTGCCGTCCGGCAGGGTGATCTGAAACAGCCCCCGTCCCTCCACCGCCATGTCCAGAGACTGACCCGTACGCTGTATGGATCCTTCGGCAAAATCCTTCTGCGTGCCAACCACTCGTACACCCACGCCCAGCTGCAAGCCGGACGGGCTGGTGGTGTCCTGGGACGTCATGCCCCCGGGCTGCTGCTCTATCTGGTACATCAGATCCTGAAACACCGCCCGATCGCGCTTGAACCCGGTGGTGCTGACGTTCGCCAGATTGTTGGAAATGGCTCGCAGCGAAACGTCCTGCGCCTGCAGCCCGGTCTTGCTTACCCACAATGCTGATTGCATGAATCCTCCTAGTTGACCTGGACCAGCGTCGTTGCCGCTTCATCCAGGGTTTCTGCCGTGCGCATCATTCGAACTTCCAGCTCGAACTGCCGCGCAAGGCTCATAATCTCTGTCAGCTCGTTGACCGCGTTGACGTTACTGCTCTCCAGAAAGCCGGAGACCACCTGCACGTCAGGAGACGCCGGTTCCACCGCGCCGTCTGAACGTCTGAAGAAACCGCTGGGATCTCGAACGACCTGATCAACGGGCGGGTCCACCAGCTTCAGCCGATCTACCTGCACCAGCGTCTCCGGACCCTGGCCTTCAGGCTGCACCGTCAGGCTGCCATCCCCGCCCACGAATATCTTGGTGTACGGCGGCAGCGCGATGGGACCGCCCTCTCCCATCACCGGAAAGCCTTCCCGGCTCAGCAGCCGACCCACGCTGTCCTGCTTGAGGTCTCCAGCCCGGGTGTAGGCTTCGCTGCCGTCCGGCAGCTGAACGGTCAGAAAGCCCGGCCCTTGCACGGCCACATCCAGCTCCCTGCCGGTCTGGAGCTTGACGCCCTCACTGAGATCCGTTCCCGGATTGTCGGCGATGCCGTATACCCGGGCCGGATAGCCGTCCGGCGTATCCACCCATCGAGACTGGGCCTGGGCAAACTCAGCGCGAAACCCGGTGGTCGAAACGTTGGCCAGATTGTGCGCGTGCACCGTCTGCGCCTTCTCAATCTGAGAGGCGCCGATGGTGGAGATGTAGAGAAGTCGATCCATTTGCTTTCCATGTGCCCAATGGGCGTTTCAGATCAGTCCCACCGTTACAGGTTGATGATGGTCTGGGTGATCTCATCCGCCGTGGAGATAGTCCGGGCGTTAGCCTGGAAATTCCGCTGCGCGATGATCAGCTGCACCAGCTGCTCAGAGAGCTCGACGTTGGAGTCTTCCAGCGCGCCGGAAATGACGTTGCCCAGAGAGCCGGCACCCGGGGCGGCAATGACCGGTTCCCCGGACGCGTTGGTTTCGATCCAGGCGGAGTCGCCCACCGCGCCAAGACCCTGCGGGTTGGTGAAGTCGGCCACGGCGATCTGACCCAGCACCTGGTTCTGACCGTTGGTAAACCGAGCCGCGACGACACCCTCGTCATCGATATCCAGTCCCGACAGCTCACCCGTGGTGTAGCCGTTCTGATCCAGCGCGCTCACCGCGAACTCGCTGCCGAACTGGGTAGATTCGGACAGACGCAGCTCGAAATTCGAGCTGGACGGCGGGTTTGGTATGGGCAACGAGCCCCCTGCGAGCACGTTCGTTGGGCCCACAGCGCCGTTGGGATCGGCGTTTGCATCAAGCGGCACCCAGTTCGAGGCTCGGCGTTCTGCGGCGGCGGCAGGTTCGGATCCGGATCACCCACATCCTGACCATCGATCTGCACGTAGAGCGCCCAGCGGTTGGCTTCCTCTCCCTGCACGTCCGCATCGAAACGTTCCTTCACGAAGTAGAGGGACGCCGCGTGAGGATTACCCAGGCTGTCGAAGATGGTCAGGGAGGTTGCCGCGTTGTAGGTTTCCTGATTGGTCGGATCGAAAGTGTTCAGCTCGAATTGCGTGAACGCCGTGGGATCCAGCGGGCCGAAAACGTTGGTCACCGCCGGGTTGGCATCCGCCAGCACCACCCCTTCGTCGAGGGTGAAGCTGACCGTGCCGCCCACTGCAATTACGGAAGAACCGGAGGTATCCAGGGTGTTGCTGGGGCCCTGGCCGCCCTGCACAGCAATGGAATCGGTAACGTCACCGCTGAGGCCGAATACCAGATCGTTGCCCACCGCGTCCGTAACCACCAGATCTCCATTGGTGTCGATGAGGGCGCTGACGGTGCCCAGACCCGGCAGGCCGGAATTGATGGAGTCCGCCAGCTGGCTGGCGTCGGACCCGTTGAGAGCCACCCCGTTCAGGGTCACCGCCATGGTGCCGCTGGCATTGTTGAAGCCGCTGCCGAGCACGCGCGCCGTGGTGGTAGCCGTGGCGCTTACGCCGGCCACGTTGGTGCTGGAGAACTGGCTGGCGATGCTGGCGGCTGTTGCGCCCTCGCTGATGGCAACGCTCTGTGCGGTGCCGTCTGGCTGAACAACGTCGACCGTCTGGGCTGCGTAACCGTTACTTGCCGCTGCGGTGCCGGGAATCGATACCCCGGTAGCCAGGTTGAGCGTAGCCACCAGATCTGCCTGGGTTACCCCGATGTTCGAGGCGTCCAGGTTGCCGATGGAAATCACCGAGCTCTCGCCGGGGACGGTGCTCAGAAATTCCAGCTGGCCGGCATTGTTCGGATCTTCGCGAACGTCCACACTGATCCCGGAAGCCAGAAGGTCGTCACGGATATCAGCGATGAGAGCGTTGACGTCGGTAACGTCGTTGTCCAGCGTGATGGTCGCGGTGCCGTTGTTACCCGACGATCCGGAAATCGACACGTCGAAGCTGGCGGCGGACAGGTTGCCTACGACACCCGTAGAGGTTCCCGGAGCCAGGTTGCTCGAACCCAGCGCGACGCCACCCAAGGCGTTTTCCAGGTCGGCCTGGGTAACCCCCGCGCCGAGGCTCGCGCTGCCCACACCTTCAACCTGAACGGTGGAGTTCTCACCGGAATTCACCGCGTAGAACTGCAGGCGCCCCAGGCTGTTGGGGTCTTCTCTGACATCCAGCCCCACCCCAGTGCCGGCGAGATCATCGCGGATGCCGTTGATCAGGTCCTGCAGGGTAGAGACATTGGAATCCAGGGTGACGCTTACGGTCTGGTTCTCACTTGGAACGCTGGAACCGGAAAGCGTTATATCGAAGCTGGTCGCGGCAGCGCCGCTGAAATCAAAAGGCGTGATGGGGTTGGCCGCCGTGATGCTGGACTGCGAGTTGACGCCGTAGTCGAAGGGCGCCGGCGGCCCCGAGGTTTCCAGAACCGATGGCGTTGCCGTCGGCAGGCCCAGCTGCGCCACGCCTACCGCCGAGCCCTGGGTAGAAATGGTGCTGCCGATCTGCGAGAGGACGGGGGCCCTGGCATCCAGGTTTACACCAGCTTCCACCAACGTGGTCTGCTGCGGCGCAATGTTGCTGGTATTGATCTGCAGGTTACCAAGGATACCCGACAGGGTGCCGGCCTGGTTGGCCGTGAATCCCTGCACTCTCGAACCGCTGTTGGCTACGACGAAGCCCTCGTCATCCACGCCGAAGGATCCGGCTCTGGTGTACGCCCGAGCGCCCTGATCGCTGAGCACGAAAAAGCCGTTGCCATCAACGGCAAGGTCGAGGCTGTTGTTGGTGAACGAGATCGTGCCCTGATCGAACTGCTGGGCGATGTTGGCCAGCTTCACGCCGCCGCCAATCTGGTTCGAACCCGAGCCGAGCAGGCTCGAAGAGTAGACGTCGGCGAACTCCGCCCGCGAGGCTTTGAAGCCGATGGTGCTGGCGTTGGCAATGTTGTTACCCGTAATACGCAGATCGCTGGATGCGGCGCTGAGCCCGCTGAGTGCTGTATTGAACGTCATGGTTGCAGTTCTCCCTTACTGAATTTCTTTGATTTCGGCCGCTGACACAGAGGCGCCGCTGGCGAGGTTGGCTGTGAATCCGCCGTCGGCAATTGAAACGCTGACCACCTGGTCAGGCATGTTGATCGTGAGTTCCTGCTGCTCGCCACCGATGTCGCTGAACGCATTAACCCGATAGAGTCCAGGCGAGGTCTGCTGCCCCGTCTCGTCAACGCCGTCCCAGGCGAAGCGCAACGGGCCCGCCGGCTGAGCGCCCAGGTCGACCCGCCTGACAAGCTCGCCGCTGGCGTTGCTGATCTCTACCACCACGCTGCCCGCGCTGGCGGGCACGTCAATGCTGCCGGCGAGACCCTGACCCTGGCTGACACCCTGGTTGGATGGAGCCAGAACGTTTCGACCAACCAGAGAGGCAGCTTCCATGGTCATGCTGGACTGCAGGGATTGCGCCATCGCAGCGAAGGAACCATTGAGGTTCTGAATGCCTTCCAGGGTGGAGAACTGGGCAAGCTGCGCGATGAAGTCCTCGTTCTTTGCCGGATCCAGCGGATCCTGGTTGTTCATCTGCGCGATCATCAGCTCCAGAAACTGGGTCTTGCCCAGCTCTTCCTCCCCGCCGTCCTGACCAGAGGGGTTGATGAGTTCCTGGGCGCTCCTGATTCCAGCGATTTCCATAGGTTGTCAATCCTTCTTACTTAATTTGGCTGCTTAACTTGCCTGAGTTTTGTTGCTGCTTGATCTGTCGGTCGGTGCCGCGGGCGTTATTGACCAAGGCTCAGCACCCGCTCCGCCAGCGTTTTGGCGGTGTTGAGCACTTCTACGTTGAGTTGAAACGACCGGCTTGCGGAGATCATGTCGGCCATCTCCTCCACCACGCTGACGTTGGGATAAGCCACGTATCCTTCGTCGTTGGCGTGGGGGTGCTCGGGCTCGTAGCGCATCTGCAGCGGCGCCTCGCTTTCGACGATTCCCTGAATCTGCACGCCGGATTCCCCAGCACCCCAGCTCTCGCCGCTGAAAGTCTGTTGCGCGCCTTGCTGAAGATCGCCGGACTGCATCTGCGATGCCAGCTGCTGAGCGAAAACCGGATGTCTTGCCCGGTAAGTGTCTTCGGGATTCTCCGCCACGCTCTGGGCGTTCGCGATGTTGCTCGCCGTGGTGTTGAGCCTTACGGTCTGCGCCGCCATCGCGCTGCCGGATATGTCAAAAACATTCAGCAGGGGCATGTCATTCTCCTTTTATGGCCGCCACCAGGCCTTTGAACTTGCCGTTGAGAAACCGCAGCGACGCCTGAAACTGCATGTTGTTCTCCGCAAACTGCGCTTGCTCCGTCTGGGTATCCACCGTATTGCCGTCGAAGCTGCCCATCAGCGGCGTCCGATACTTGAGGGTCACCACATCCGGGCTGGCGGACGCACCCCCCAGGGACTGATGTCCCGCATGGGTACGCCTGACGGTCAGCTGCGCACCGGGCTGAGTACCTTCCAGACGGCTGGCAAGCTCCGCTTTGAAGTCCAGGTCCCTGGCTAGAAACCCTGGGGTGTCGGCGTGCGCAATGTTCCGCGCGAGCAATTCGGTACGCTTGCCGCGCAGGCTCAACGCCTCCGCATGCGATCCCAGGGCGTTGTCGAAGTTGATCGTCACGTTTTCTATCTCCGCCAGTAATGTCCGACGACATGTGCCGAAGCCAAGCGTCACGCATCGGCTCATGCGCTGTTCTCTCGCTTCTTTCGCTTCCAAGAGAGAGCAAAGGCTGTGCCAATTTCGATTAAACCGATGGTGCCATCTAAATTAGTCATTTAAATCAATAATTAACCGAGGAATTCCAGAAGCAGCCTCAGGAAACGGGGGTGGGTCGGCGCCAACAGAACGGCGCGCTGGCGGCAAGCACTCGGCCGGCTTGCCGCTCGACCGGCAACAGATTGCCACCCCGGGGGACGCTCAAACTCGCGGCTCTGCTATTCCAGGGGAAGCGAAAACTCCCGCTTCTGCTATTAATGGTGGGGCACACAACCGCGGTACAGAACAATGGCGAGAACTTTCACAACCATCAGAGGCCGCCGCAGGATCGCGGGCCCGCTGCTCTGGTTGCTGCTAGTGCTGATTCCAACGGGCGCCGCCGCCGAGTCAGCGGAACCAACTGATGCCCGGGGGCTTCCGGAGCTCATCCAGGAAGTCGCCGAAGTCCTCCGCGAGAAAGCGACGCAAGCCAATGCCGGCGCCGAAGTTACCGTGGAAGTTCTGCCCCTGGACGCGCGATTGCGGCTGCAGCCCTGCACCGACGCCAAGATCGAGCCCCGAGGCAAGCAGACACACGGTCGCATTCCCGTGTCGGTGCGCTGCCTGGCACCGAAAAACTGGTCCATCTTCATGACCGGCAGCGTGACCGCGATGCTTCCGGTCATCGTGACCCGGCAACCCATCAGCAGGGGCGACATACTGACCACGGACATGATTGCCAGCGAACCACAGGACCTTTCCGATCTGCGCAGCCTCTACTACACCGAAACATCATCGGTTCTGGGTAAAGAGGCAAAGCGCAACTTTGCTGCCGGAAGCGTCATATTCGCCAACCAGATAAAGCAACCACTCGCGGTGAGCCGCGGGCAGCGGGTGCAGATCCTGGCCCGCCGCGGCGCGGTACAGATCAGCAGCCAGGGCGAGGCATTGGAAAATGGAGCCATCGGTGATCAGATCAGGATCAGGAACCTGCAGAGCGAGCGCATCGTTTACGCCTGGGTCGAGGGCCCCGGTCGCGTCACGACCGGCGGCAGCGGGAAGCGCTCTCAGGTCAGCCAGCGCTAGGCAGGATCAGCAACACAGTGAACGAGAAAGAAAAAATACGAATTTCGACTAAAGTTACTCTGAACCGGGCCGATATCGAGTACAGATAGGTCGGTTTTTAATCGTTGGATGACTATGGACATCAACAATCTCAACTCGAACCCTCCCGCAGACCGCCGTGGACGCGACGCGGTAGCGGGCCCGGCAGGCGACGAAACCCGAGCAGACGCCAGAAAGCAGGCTGACAGCGCGGGCGCCAGCGCGGGCGCAGTCGCGGAGCAGAAGGCGGCCGACGCCCGGGCGTCTACAAGCCGGGAAAACTCTTCGGAAGATCAGGTACAACTCAGCGCCGAGGCGCGATCGCTGAAGCAGATGGCAAGTCGCGTGCAGGAAAGTGAAGCCTTCGACAGCGACCGCGTCGCGCAGATTCGAGACGCCATTGCCGAAGGCCGTTATCACGTCGATACCCAACGTCTAGCCGATAACTTTCTTGAGCTAGAAAATCTTTTAGATCAATAAGTTGAAAATATGTCAGAGAATTTGATTGAAGAGCAGATCCTCACCCTGATCGAGGTTTCGACTCAGCTGGTCGAGCTGTTGAAGGACGAGAAGGACGCGCTGGTCAATCAGGATCTCGAGGCTCTGGCACAGCTGACGGAGAACAAGCAGCAGCTCTGCGCGCAGATCGAGCAACAGCTGCAAGCGGCTGGGCCTGAACCAATGAGCCAGCGCATCGCCGGGTGCACGGAGGCTGAACGCAGACGGCTCGACCCGCGTCACAAAACCCTCATAGAGCTCGCCAGGCAAATTCAGGACCACAACGCAGTTAACGGAAAAATCGTCCGTCGCTCCCAACAATCGGTGCGAGAACTATTGAACCTAATGAGCGGTACGGATAACGGCCCGTTGTACGGACAGCAAGGGCACGCCCTGGGAAGCACCCAGGGCACCGCCATCGCCAGAGCCTGAGTGGAGATAGGCCAATGGCCGAGCCAGCCACGTCGTCCACCAAGACGACGCGACCGAGCGGCATAAGCAGCCGATATCTGACGGATCCCGACGAGATCATCCGGGTCCTCAAGATTTTCCGCGACCAGCGGGCAGATCTGCAGCTGAGATTCGAGCAGGACATCGGCGTTTACAAAGCGAAGGTGCTGGACCTGAAGAACAAATTCATGCTGCTCGAAGATATTCAGCCGCGGGACGGGCTTGCACATCTGCGAGCGCAAAAACCCTTCTCCCTGTCCGGACGGACAGAGGGTATCTACATTCACAACATCGGCAACATCGCCCAGAAGGCGGATTCCGAACGCGGCCTGCCGTACTTCCACGTGGCGCTACCGCAGAGCCTGCTTTACCAGCAGCGCCGACGCGCAGCACGTTTCCGGTTGCCGCTTCGGGTTGAAGCCAATGGCGCGCAATTGCTTCTGTTTCGTCAGGGCAGCGATGACACGCCGATAACAGGTCGGATAATCGACATTTCCGCCGGGGGTTGCCGGGCAGAGTTCGCAGGTGTGCTTGCACCCCCCGTTGAAACGGACGAGGTTCTCGAGGGCTGCGCGATAACCGTACCCAACCTGCTGGAGCTGCATTCCAAAGGCACGGTCCGACACGCTAGCATCAACGCCGAGCGGCAGGTCACCACCTGCGGCATCGAGTTTACCGAGATGCACGTCACCGACCGGCGACGCCTCGAGCAGTTCATCCAAGCCATCTCGAAACGCACCCAGTAGTCGGGCACGGTTACCCGCGCCGATAGCGGAGATAGCGGTTCCAGTCGCTAGCCGTATCCACATCCCAGATGGGGGCCAGCAGGCGCACCGAAAGCGCCGCCTGCTCGATCCGTTCCAGCGTGACCTGCAACACGGCATCGGTCCCCCAGGGTATGTCCTTGAAGATCTCCGGTCGGGGCAAGCCTGTTCCAACGAGCCCATAGCCACCGTCCGACGCCGGCCCCAGCACCACGTCCGTCTCGCTCAAGGCTTCTGCGGCCTGCCGTACGTAAGTGGCGTCGATGGGCGGACAATCACTGCCGACCACGATGCCGTGGACGTCGTCCGCATGGCAGGAGGCCAGCGCATTCGCCATCCGCTGGCCAAGATCTGCGCCAGATTGCCTGCGCAGCGGCAGCTGCCAGGTGTCCAGCCAACCACGGACCTGAGCATCCGGCTCTCCCGCGAGCCACAATTCTGTTTCCAGCCCCGGGACCGCGGCAAGACGACCCAAGGTGTCTTCGGTGAGCTGAATGTGCGCAGCCAGCGCGACCGTGTCTCCGAGTTCCGTCGCCAGGCGGCGCTTGACCCCGCCCAGAGCCGGTGCCCGCGCGAAAACACACAGCCTGGTCGGAGAAAGGGTGCTTGTCACCGGTAGTACTCCCTGGCGAGGACGCCCGGATCCGCACCCATCCAGTAGCGCGCCCGCAACTGCCACATGCGCAATATGGTGCGCACTATCCCCTGCTGCCGCCAGCGCCGGGAGGAAGTAGTGAGAAGCTGACGCGGGCATTCAGGAGACGCAAGGCGCTTCAAGCGACGACAGAGCTCGATGTCTTCCATCAGCGGCTGCTCTGGTATTCCTCCGCAGGCCGCCAGCAGCCGCCTGTGCGCAAAGATGCCCTGGTCACCGGTGCAGATGCCGGTTGCCCGAGACCGCAGGTTCATCATGAATGCGACCAGCCGCAGCACCGGGGATCCGTCCGCCAGGGCGACGTCGAACCGACCCCAGCAGGGTTGGCCGTCCCTGGCAAGCAGCCACTGCAGACTATCGGCCACGCCACGGGTATCGGCGTGCAGCAGCCAGATCAGGGCACCGCGGGCTCGTGCTGCCCCGATTGCCAGCTGCAGCCCGCGTCCTGGCGGGGACGTCACAAGGATACAGCCGGCGTTCACCGCCAGCGAGCGGCTATCATCCGTGCTGCCGCCGTCCGCGACAATCACCTCGAATGCTACGGCTGAGGGCGGTTCGGCTGGGAACGAATCGAGCTCAGCAAGCAGATGCGCGAGCGCTTGCGCGTCGTTGAGAACCGGAACGACGATGCTGACTCGGGGATAGGACAAGGCGATAGGCGCTCAAGCCACCGGCCATCTACAGCCGCGTCCAGAGCTGATCCGAGGGTCGCTCCGTCCGGGATTCAATTACCGCCATGGCATCGAGAATGAGATCTTCCCGAAAGCGCCCACCGATGATCTGCACGCCGGCCGGCAAGCCGGCGGCCTGACCCATTGGCATGACGCCCGCGGGTAAACCCAGATAGTTGACGCCAACGCTGTAGATAGCGGCCCTGAAAACATCGTGGGCGCTTGCTTCGTTCTGCGCGTCGTAGTTCCAGGGAAAATTCGGGCGCATCAGAAATGGCGACAGCAGCAGCGGGTACCGTTGCAGAAAGATGCTCCACTCCCGGGTCATGGCGGTGCGGGCGGCAATGGCCTCGCGGTAACCATCCGCATCCACCATGTTGCCCAGGCTGTAATACCACTGGAATATGTTCTGCAGGGTTTCGCTGCCCACCTGCCGCGCAATGGGGCCCAGGGTCGCTTTGATCTCATAGGTTGCAACGTCGAACCAACCGTTAGCAGGATCCAGCATGCTGGGTGTGGCCACCTCCTCAACCGGGTAGCCACCGGCTTCCAGCAGCGCGGCCGCGCGATCGATGGCTTCGGTGATCCCGGGATGCATCGGGTAGCCATAGGCTTCGCGGGTGACAGCAACCTTAACCGGCCCAGCATCCGGCCAGCCGTCGAAAGGAGCCGGCACCCACCAGGGATCGCGGCAATCGCCCTGCGCCATGACAGCGGTGGCCAGACGCAGATCGGCCACCTCCCGACAGATCGCGCCCTGCACAGACATGAGCTGCGCCAGCATGCCACGCTCCACGGCAGCGCTGGGATTGTAAGCGGGCACCCTGCCCTGTGTTGGTTTGACCGTCATCACGCCGCAGGCAAAGGAAGGAAAACGCAGCGAGCCGCCGATGTCATTACCATGATGAATGGGCCCGAAGCCGGCGGCTGCCGCAGCGCCCGCGCCGCCGGACGAGCCACCCGGGCTGGCCTCATCGGACCAGGGATTGAGCGTCCTGCCGCGCAGCGGATTATCGGTGGTTGCCCGCATTGAAAGCTCGGGCGTATTCGTCCGCCCGGTGATGATCGCCCCCGCTCGCTTGAGATTCGCAACCACGGGCGCGTCGTCGGGGGCGATGAGGTCGGCGAACGCGGGAATGCCGTTCGGCGTTGGTTTGCCTTTCTGGTCAACGTTCTCCTTAATGGTGACCGGCACGCCGTGGAGGGGGCCCAGAGGATCACCCCGGGATAGCGCTTCGTCGGCTGCCGCCGCGTCGGCCCTGGCATCTTCGCTGCAGTCAAAACTGATGGCGTTGAGCCGCGGGTTGAGGTGCTCGATTCGAGCCAGCACGCTTTCAACCACCTCGACCACTGAATACTCGCGCTGGCGGATGCCTCTGGCCAGATCGACAGCGGACCGCCGCCAGAGGTCGCGGGTCATTGAATGACTTCAGCGCTCAGCCGGCCGATGCCGTCTATCGGATCTGGACCCAACGCTGGCAGCGGAACGACGACCCGGGCCACCCCGGCGGCCTCAAGCGCATCCACAGCTTCCCTCCCGCCGTGCCCAGACCACATGGAGGTAATCTCGAGCTCGGAAAAATCCCGCTGCTCGGCGTCGCAGGCAGCGCGCAGCTGTTCCAGATCCCGGGATATTTCCTCCGCGCTGGTACTGGGCGCGAACCAGCCGTTGCCATGACGGGCAATGCGCTGCCAGATCTTGCCTTTGTTGCCCCCGATGATCACCGGCATCGACGACTTCTGCACCGGCAACGGATAACTCTTGAAGCCGTGCCAGCTCAGAAACTCGCTTTCGTGCTCCACCACTTCGCCGGACCAGACCTTGCGCATGGCGGCGACATAGTCGTCGAAGCGGGCGCCGCGTCGCTCGAAGGGCACCCCCATGGCAACGAACTCTTCCCGCAGCCAGCCGATGCCCAGCCCCAGCAGCAGACGGCCGGAAGACAGGAAATCGATGCTGGCCGCCTGCTTTGCCAGATACAGGGGGTTCGCCTGAGACAGGATATTGACCCCAGTGCCGAGCCGCAGATGTTCCGTTTTCGCCGCGATAGCCGTGAGGGCGATCAGGGGATCGACGAAATTGGCTTCGGGATCCGCCCCCATCTTGCCGCTGTCGTTGTAGGGGTACTTTGACTCGTAATCCATCGGCACGATGACGTGCTCGAACGTCCACACGGATTCGAAACCCAACCCTTCGGCCGTCGTGGCCAGGCCAACCATGTGTTCCAAGCTTTGCGCGCCAATGTTGATCGGCACCAGCCCAAATTTCATCGCCACTCCCCGTTGCTTGCGGATTGGCCGAGAAGCTCAGCCCTCGTCCTTCACATCACAGATCTTCAACGTTCTGAATTCGCCGGCGGACGGATCCCAGGCGCTGGCATCGCGACAGTTCTCCGCGTTCTCGTCCGGGGAATCGTAAGCCTGCGACGCGGCCGAATCCGGGACCGGGCAAAGGCTGATCGCACGATCCATGCAGAGGTTGACGCCCTGCTGGGCCTCATCCACACCGGAGCACAGCGTTCGCAGTGCCCCGTCGACACAGTAACACTCACAGGCAGCAGACACTCGAGCGCTCCACAGGATCGCCGAAAGGAGGACCAGGCAACAGGATAAAACGGTTTTCATTATCTCCCTCCAGAAAACAGAGCCAGAACGGATTCAAGTGCAGCATTATCTTCCGCCCGTGGGCGCAG
>CAMYJX010000038.1 GCA_947258825.1 uncultured Pseudomonadales bacterium | reverse complement strand
CAACGTCGTATCGCCAATCGACCTGGGGTTCCTCCAGCACCCGCTGGTAGGGATCGCCGGCATCGGACAAAAGCAGCGTCCGCAGAATTTCATGGCGTTCGGCGAGCGCGACGAAAGCGCCTTGCAGCCGGGAAGGATCCAGGTCTCCCGATATCCGGTAGGAGGCGGCCACGTTGTATACCCCCGCTGGCTGATCAAGCTGCTCGAGAAACCACAGCCGCCTCTGGGTCGAAGACAACGGAAAGCTGCCCCGCACCGCTGCTCGGCGGATCTCTACGCTCTGACCCGCACCGATGCGCCGCTGCACCAGCGCCGCGTGTCCCGCAACTGTCGGGTCGGCAAGCAGATCACCGATGGAAAGGTGGCAGTCGAATGCCCGGCCAAGGCGGCTCGCCAGCTTGGCCACAAGCAACGAGTGCCCGCCGAGCTCGAAAAAGCTCGCCGCCAGCGAGTGGGGCTGAACCCCCAGCAGCTCGGCCCAGAGGCTGGCGATCTGCTGCTCAACCGCGGTTGCGGGCTCGGCTGCGTCCGCGATCTGATGGACCGTATCTGGAAGCTGCGGCAGCCGCTTGTAGTCCACCTTACGGTTCGGCGTTAAGGGCAATCGTTCCAGCGCCACGAAGTGCTGGGGAATCATGTAAGCGGGCAGGCGCTCGCTGAGATGGTCGCGAAGGGCGCCCGGATCCAGCTGTCCACCCTCGGCAGGAACGATGAACGCCACCAGCCGCTCGTCCGCCACCTCGCGAACCCCCGCCGCTGCGGAGAGATGGTTCTCGACGTCGCCGGCCTCGATTCGATGCCCGCGAACCTTGAGCTGAGTATCGAGACGCCCAAGATGCTCGAGGCTGCCATCCGGCCGCCAGCGGCCAAGATCACCGGTTAAATACATGCGCTCGCCGGGAAAGAACGGGTCGCTGAGAAAACGCGCGTCGGTCAGCGTCGGGTTCTCGTGATAGCCAAGAGCGACGCCCTCGCCCGCAATGACGATCTCGCCGGGAACCCCCGCGGGCACCAGCGCCTGATGTTCGTCCGTGATGTAGATGCGGGTGTTCTGAATCGGTCGCCCGATGCTGACGTGCTGCGGATCAGCAGGAATTTCGGCGAGCGCCGACCACACCGTGGTCTCGGTGGGACCGTAGAGGTTCCACACGCGCGCGCACCGGCCCTTGAGGGACCGGGCCAGATTCAGGGGCAGCGCTTCACCCCCGCACAGCGCGCGCAGACGTTCACCACCCGACCAGCCTGCTTCCAGGAGCAGGCGCCACGTGGCCGGCGTCGCCTGCAGGAAGGTGGCGCCGGAGACCCGCAGCTGCTCGGCCAGCAGACGACCGTCACCGGCCGCTTCCTCCGTGACCACATAGGTCTGCGCGCCGACAGTAAGCGGCAGCAGCAGCTCCAGCACCGAGATATCGAAGGACGTCATGGTAACCGCGGCAAGCACGTCGTCAGCCGTTATGCCCAGGGGGTCGCGCAGGCCGGTGAGTAAATTCACCACCTGCCGATGCCCTACCTCGACCCCTTTGGGCACCCCGGTAGAACCCGACGTATACATGAGATACGCAAGCCCGTCGCTGAAGCCGGGTGCGGAGGGATCCTCCGGGGCGACAGACCCCTGAGATTCCAGAGCTTCAAGGTCGAGCAGCCGACCCTGAAAGCCAGGTAAAGACCGGCGGATCGACCCTCCGGTAAGCACAAAGGCCGTTCCGGAATCGGCGACCAGGTGTCCCAACCTGTCGGCGGGCAGCGACAGATCCAGGGGAACGTAGGCCGCCCCGGCCTGCAGGATACCCAGGATTGCCAGGGGTAAAGACTCGGTTCTGGAAACAGCCAGGCCGACCACCGTTCCCGGAACCACCCCCGCTCGACGCAGCCCGGCGCAGACGAGCCGGGTTCTGCGTTTCAGCTCGGCGTAGGTAAGCCGGCCGGTTGCCGAAGCCACGGCGATGCGTCCGGGATGCTGTTCCGCCGCCGCCCAGACAAGATCACAGACGGATTGCCCCAGCTCCGTCAGCTCAGCGGGACCAGCGCGACGCAGCAGACCCGACACCTCGACGTCGGGCAACAGGGGCAATCGCGACCAGGGTTTCTCCGGCGCGGTGGTCAGCGTCTGAAGATAACCCAGGTAGAGCTCGAGAAAGTGCTCGACCACCCGCCCCTCGAACAGCTGGCAGGCGTACTCCATGTCGAACTGAACTCCGTCCGCCTTTTCGGTAACCCAGCAGGAAACATCCGTCCGAGCCACGTCCCGCGAGACGGGTTCCGGAGCAACGTCGATTCCCGGCAGATGCAGGCGATCCTCCTCGGCGCGGCGAAACGCGAACAGCGTCTGAAAGACCGGGGTGCGGCTGATGTCGCGGGGCAGGTCAAGCCGGGATATCACGGCCTCGAAGGGGACTTCCGACCATTCGCTGGCCGCCGCCGTTTTCTGCCGGACGTAGTCGCCAAGCTCCCTGAATGACCACAGCGGGTCCGGACGCAACCGAAGGGCCACGGTGTTGAGGTAAGGGCCGATGCTGTTCTCCGCCCCGGCAAGGTACCGGGTGTCGCCCACGGGGGTGCCAACGACCAGCTCGCTTTGCCGGCAATAGCGCAGGAGCGTGGCCGCATAGGCCGCCAGCAGCAGGTTGTACAGGCTGATCCCCTGCCCCGCCGCATATCGTTTGACGTTCTCGAGGCGCGAACCCACCAGCCGGATCGAAGCGGTCCTGCCCGCGAAGGACTGCCTGGCCGGGCGGGATTCGAAGCTGGGAAAGTCCAGCACGGGCAGCTCGCCAGCCAGCTCCGCGGTCCAGAATTGCAGCCCGCTCCGATAGGCGGTCGAACGCTGCTGAACGGACTGCCAGTTGGCGTAGTCTCCGTATTGAAGCACAGTTTCATCCGCCCGCATCGGGCTGGCACCGGTGGCGTAGAACTCGCTCAGCTCCCGCAGGATCACGGGTATGGAGCCGCCGTCCGTGAGGGTGTGGTGAAACACCAGAACCAGGAGGCTGTCCTCACCCTGCTGGAAGATCCGGACCATCCAGGGCGGATGGGCGGTCAGATCGAAAGGGTGGCGCGCAAGCGCGGTGATCTCCGCTTCCGCAGCCTCGGCGGACGGAAGCCGTTCGCTGGTCCAGTCCAAACGGGGTTCCGCCAGAACGACCTGCCAGGGCTCGTCGTCGTCAGAGACGAAAACGGTCCGCAGAATCTCGTGGCGCCTGGCAAGCGCCGTGAACCCCTGTATCAGCCGCGGTTCATCCAGGCTGCCACGCAGCCGATACGCGGCGTAAACGTTGTGTACGCCCGCCGAAGCCTCCATCTGATCGAGGAACCACAGCCGCCACTGAGCCGACGACAGAGGAAACCGATCTCTTTCCGACGCTCGGGGTATGTCCGGCGCGGCGGCGCCCGCAGGCTGCATGGTGGCCGCGAGCTGCTCCAGATCTGCGGTTTCCACAACGTCCCGAAGCCGGGCGTGGAAACCCATTCGGTGCAGGCGCGCCACAACGCGCAGCGCGGCAATGGAATCCCCGCCGAGCTCGAAGAAGTTGTCGGCCAGGCCGACCCGCTCTACCCTCAGCACATCGCGCCAGATACGGCTCAGGTCCTGCTGCAGCGCCGTCACCGGCGCGCGATAGGCCCGTTGCGCATCCAGCAACGGAATGGCATCGGACGACAACGCGCGACGATCGACCTTGCCGTTGGCGAGGCGCGGGATCCGTTCCAGCTGAACGAATACATCCGGCTGCATGAAAGCGGGCAGATGCGCCCGGGCCAGATCCTGCAGCTCTTGCTCCGCAACCTGTCGGGCTGCCACGTACCAGGCGACCAGCGGGGGCGGGCGGCCCTCCGGGGAGGCGCCCAGACCAACCACGGCCTCCCGGACGTCGTCATGCCGGAGCAGCAGCGCTTCCACTTCACCCGGCTCAACCCGGTAACCGCGAATCTTCAGCTGCTGATCAACGCGGCCGATGAAACGAAGATTACCATCGGGAAGCCAGCACACCAGGTCGCCGGTTCTATAGTGGACCTCACCAACCACCCCAGGCAGCGAGGGCAACTGGACGAATTTCTCTTCGGTCAGCTCGGGCCTTCCGAGGTAACCGCGGGCGATGCCCTTGCCTCCCAGCACCAGCTCGCCGGGGATCCCCACCGGAACCGGCCGCTGATCCTCATCCAGCACGTAGGCCGTGGCGTTGGGAATGACTCTCCCGATCGGCACGTTCGCGCCTTCAAAGTCGGCGGGAAACCGGTACACATGGCTCCACACGGTGGCTTCCGTTGGCCCGTACTCGTTGTACAGGGTCGCGTTCGGGCACCTGGACCGGTGCAGTCGAAACAGGTCGGGCGGACACACCTCGCCGGCGACGACGGCGACGGCAACGCTCGACAGGTCTGCTTCACCCGCCGCCTCCAGCAGGGCCTGATAGAAAGACGGCAGGGCCAGCAGGTGGCTCGCCTCCTCGCGCGCCATCAACGCGAGCAGATAACCGGGGTCGTGCTCACGGCCAGCCTCGGGCAGGATCAGGGTGCCGCCATCGCAAAGCGTCCAGAACAGACCCGCCAGGGCGCTGTCAAATGCAAAGGAAGACAGGTGGGCAAACGCGCCCACGGCGCCCGGGTAGAAGCGCAGCCGAGCTGCTGTCGAGTGCACGATGTTGGACTGGGTCACCATCACGCCCTTGGGCGACCCGGTGGAACCCGAGGTGTAGAGAACATAGGCGAGATCGTCGGGCGCGCCGGGATTCTGCCGAAGATCAGGCACGCCATCTGCATGAGCGAGCGAACGGATATCCAGCAGCTCCGCGCCGACGTCGCCATGATCGCCGGGCGCAGAATCACCGTCGCTCAGAATCAGCTCCAGGCCCGCGTCTGCAACAATTTCCCCCACGCGAGCCATGGGCGCGCCGGGATCAATGGGCACAAAGGCAGCGCCGGCTTTCAGTATGCCCAGGATGCCGATCACGGTTGCCGGGGAACGATGGGCCATAACCCCGACCAGCGCGCCCCGCCCCACGCCCCGATGGCCGAGACGCGCGGCCAGCACATTCGAGCGGCGTTCGAGGTCGAGGTAACGCAGCCGCTCTTCACCGCAGGTTATCGCGACGCCGTCCGCGTTGGCTCGGGCAGCCAGGTCGATCATCTCGTGCAGGCTTCTGTCTGTCACGGAGATGCTGTCTGCGCGGCCCCAGTCGGCGATCAGCCGCGTCTGTTCTGCGGCGGGCATGATCGGCATATCCCTGATCCTGCAGAGCGGATCCGCGGCAATGCCCGCCAGCAGCGCCTTCAGATGCCCACCGATGCCACGTACAACATCTTCGTCGAAGCGCGCGTCGTCATACACAAAGGTAAGCTTCAGATCGTCGCCGGGATAAACGAGCACGGCCAGCGGGTAGTGGCTGGGCGCGGTGAAGATAAGGGGGCCAAGCGCCAGGGTCTCACTCTGGTGGGCGACACGACTCGGGTAATTTTCGAATACCACGATGCTGTCGAACAGCGGCTGCTCCGGCGAGAAACCGGCCAGCTGCAGAATCTCCGACAGCGATGAGTGCTCGAAATCAGCGATGGCCAGCAAGCGCTGCTGCACCTCGGGCAACCAGGCGTCGACGGTCATGTCCCCATGAACAGACAGATGCACGGGCAGCGTATTGATGAGCAGACCGGCCATCCGCTCGATTCCGGGCACGTCTCCGTTCCTCCCGGAGTGGGTCGACCCGAAGACGATGTTGCCCAGGCCCGTGTAGCGGTTGAGCAACGCGGCCCAGGCGGCCTGGAACAGAACGTTCAGCGTAACGCGCTTGCGCTTCGCCAGCGCCCTGAGCTCGCTTGACGTCGACGAGCCCAGCCAGAGATCGAAAGACAGCCGCCGTGACGACGTCGCGGCATCCGGCTCGCCCAGGGGCAGCAGGGTCCCTTCGCTTACGCCGTCCAGATAACCCCGCCAGAAGGTCCGGGATCTGTGTGCGTCCTGTCGAAGCAGCCAGGCAACGTAGTCCCTGAAAGGCGGCACGGGTCTTAGCTCCACGCTGCCGCCTGTGAGGCCGTCATAGCGCGCCAGCCAGTCGCTGATCATCGGGTAGGTGGACCAGCCGTCGAACAGTATGTGATGCCCCGTCCAGATCAACCGGGTCTCACGGGCAGACACCCGAACGATGGTCATCTGCAGCGGCGGACCGGCGCCGAGATCGAAACCCGCATCGCGGATATGCGCCTGCAACAGCTCGAGATCCCTTTCCCGCTGCTCTTCGGCCTTGCCCGACCAGTCCAGCAGCTGCCAGTCCGGCTCCGTGGGCTGGCAGACGCCCTGCAGGGGGGCCTCGAGACCCTCCCAGAAGAAGCGCGTCCTCAGCACGGGCTGAGCGGCGACGAGCTGCGCGTACGCCTCCCGCAGCGCGTCCAGATCGATTTCACCCTCCAGGACGCCGGTGATCTGGCCGACGTAAAGGCCACGGTGACGGGCTGCAAGACAGTGGTAGAACATCCCGACCTGGGTCGGCGTCAGCGGGTAGAGCTCTTCAAGCGCATTGAACGCAGGGCCGAGGGCGCTCCGCACCCTGTCGACGTCTTCGCGGAACGACTCGCTTTCCCATGGCGTTGCCGTACCGGCGGCTGGCTCGTGGGCGTCACCGACAGCGCCCGGCTCCAGGCAGAGCTCGGCAACGGTCTGACAGGTGAACAGGCTGCGCGGCGAGATCGCCAGACCCAGACGTTTCGCCGACGCCGCGATCTCGATGCTCATGACGCTGTCGCCACCGAGCGCCAGAAAGTTGTCGTGGATCCCCACCCGCTCGACGCCCAGCACGTCACGCCAGATCTCCGCCAGCTGCTTTTCAGCAAGGGACGACGGCGCCACATAATCTTCGGTCAGCGCCCCCACCGCCGGCTCCGGATCCGGCAGCGCCCCGTGGTCGACCTTGCCATTGGATGTCAGCGGCAGCGCGGACAGCGCCACCAGGTGCCCCGGCACCATGTAAGCGGGAAGCCGGGTCGCCAGCGCCTCCCGCAGTGCCGCCGGTTGCATTCGAGATCCCGAGGTGAAGTAGCCGACCAGTTGCGCCGGCGGCTTCCCGGGCTGATTTTTGAGCACCGTGACGGCGGCCTGCACCCCGGGGCAATCGAGCATGGCCGCGTCGATCTCGCCCAGCTCAATCCGGTATCCACGCACTTTTACCTGGTGATCGATGCGGCCAAGGAACTCCATGTCCCCGCGCTCATCCCAGCGAGCCATGTCCCCGGTACGGTAGATCCGACCGCCCGGCCGGAACGGATCGTCACCGAACCGCTCACGCGTAAGGTCCCCCCGGTTCCAGTACCCGGCCGCAACCCCCGGGCTGCCGATCACCATCTCGCCCGCCACGCCGGAAGGTACCGGCTGCCCGTAGGCGTCCAGAAGATATACCGAGGTGTGGGCGATGGGTTGGCCGATGGGTACCGACGCCTGGGTGTCGGTGGCAGGGTCGTACCGATGCACCATGCAGCCCACGGTGGCCTCGGTGGGGCCGTACTCGTTGAAGATCTCCACCCGGCGGTCAAAGGCCTCGTGAACCGCCTGCGCCAGCGGCGTCTTGAAATCCTCACCGCCGACGATCAGCTTGCGCACGCGCTGACAGTCAATGCCGTGGCTGCGGACGAGATCCAGATGCGCGGGCGTCAGCTTGACCACGTCGACGTTGTCCGCTTCGAAGACGTCAAGAATTTCCAGGCCGGAGCGTCCACCCGGATCGCTGAAGATGCGAATGCCGGCCCCGGATATGGCGGGTACGAATATGGACGTCAGCGTCAGGTCGAAGGCCAGCGAAGAATAGAGCGCGAAGTCGAGGGCCTCCGTGGACCCGGAGGTGTAAATCATGTAAGCGAGGTCATGAGCCTGAGGGTGCCGCAGGGGATCAGCGTCCGGCAGGCGATCCAGGTCCAGGCGGTCGACGTCGATGATCCGACAGCCCTCGCCCCAGACACTCTCGGAGTCGTCGACGGTATCGGCGCTGCTGGACATCAGAACCGCGTCGGGCTGCAGGTCTTCGAGCAGCTGTCGCTTTCGAAGCGGCGGCGACTCGGTATCGATGGGTACGAAGATGCCACCGGCTTTCAGCACCGCCCAGATCGCCACCACCGCATCGCTGGAACGCGGCAGGCAGATGGCGATGCGCGGATGGGCCGCGTCGCACTCGGCGGCCAGGAAGGCGGCGAGCTGGTTCGCCCGTTGGTTCAGGCCCCGATAGGTCAGAACCTCCGTGCCGTGGGTCAGCGCTTCGGCATCCGGCGTCTCCTTAACCTGAGCTTCAAAAAGGCTGACGACGTCGACGGCTGCCGGCTCGACTTTTGAGTCGACTTTTGTGTTAACTGGACCTTCGGCCGCATCCTGCGCATTGAACGCCTCCAGAAAGCGTCGCCTTTCGTCTTCAGCCAGCAGGTCGAAGCCGCCCAGGCCGTGCTGCGGGTTGTTCAGGAAGGCATCGATGAGCCGCTCGAACTGACCCCGCAGCCACTGGCCGCGGGCACCGCAGAAGATGTCCGCGTTGACCTCCAGATGGACGACAAAGCTTCCCGAGTTGTCGAAATCGCACACCTGTACCCGAACCGCCTGGCTGTCATCGCCGGAACCAGTGTGCACCCACCCGGTTTCAACGGGCAAGCCGGAAAAGTCACCGAACTTCGCGGTAACGTAGTTCAAAAGCATGACGTAGGAACGGTTGATCTCGTCGCAGCTGGCGCCCGGCACCGCATGACGAAGGCCTGACAGCAACTGCCGGAGCACCTTGGCGTGCAGGGAAACAAAGGATTCGTCATCGTCGATGTCGACACGCAGAACCCCCACTTCCATCATCAGGCCGATGGTCGCTTTGAACGCGGGTGTGGGCCGCGCCTGAAACGGCATGCCGAGGCGAACAGACCTGACGCCGGCGATGCGATGCACCGCCGCCACCCAGAGCGTGGTCCACAGAGCGGTCAACGCCAGGTCTGGCGTCAGCGAGCGGAACTCGTCCGATCCGGCTATCTCACGGAGCCGTATCGAACGAGCCGCTCCCAGGTCCAGGACCAGCAGCTCGGTGGCAGCAGAACTGCGCGCCGGTCGGTTGCCGTAAAAATCCGGCTGGGAAACATCGGCCTGGATCTGCCGCTGCCAGTACTCGTCGGCCTTGCGCCACTTATCGGTGGCCCGGAAGGCTTTCTCGTGGGCGACGTAATCGGCAAACCCGGGCAGCTCATCGGCCTGATCCAGCCGATCTGCAAGGGCCAGGTCATAGCGACGCTGCATGTGGTCGAAGGTCAGGCCGAACGACAGGCCATCGGTGATGAGGTGGTGCTGATTCAGATACCAGACATGCTCATCGGTGCCCAGCCGCACGAGCGCCGAGTCCCAGAGGCGATCTTCCAGATTCAGGACTCTGAGCCGGCGCCTGCGCAGCCAGTCGGCAAACGCCTCCTCCGGATCTTCACGGCTGGACAGATCGACGAATTCCAGGCCTTCCGCCGGGGGATCGAGAACCAGCTGCTGGGGGTCGCCCTCGCAGATCCGAACAACCGTTCTCAGCGCATCGCTGGTGGTCACCAGGGACGACCAGGCGCGACCGAATGCCAGCACATCCAGAGAGCCGCGGATTCTGAAGGTGTGCACCATGTTGTACACCGGCGAATCCGGGTTCAACGCCTGGCCGATCCACATCAGCAGCTGGCCACGGGTGAGGTTGGAACGCTCTTCGAGCTGACGGAAGCTGCCTTTCCCACCCGAAGCCATTGCTGTGAAGTCACCAACCTGCATATTGACTAAACGCCATCGCACTGCCGCATAATTCGCCGCAGAGAATACCGAAGAAACGTCCCCCAAAGGCCTCGAGAAGCTGGATCAAAGCATATCATTTGCGTATATAATGACAATCTTAATGACATTATTTGAAACCACCCGGGAATACCTCTGATTATGGAAGCGGTCGCCACCAAACTGCGGGACTTCGTGGTCGAGGAGCTGTTGTATGCGAGCGACGTCGACGATCTGGGCGTCGACGACGAGCTTCTGGGCTCGGGACTGCTCGACTCCATGGGCGCAGCTCAGCTGATGGTCTACATCGAGGACAACTTCGCCATCGAGCTCCTGCCCCAGGATCTGACCTTCGACAACTTCAACAGCCTCAGCGCCCTGGCCGCGCTGGTCGCCACCCGATCGTGAAGCTGTTTTCCAACGGCGTCGAGCTGGACCTGAGCGCGGACGCGCTGGGAGACCTGGAGGATTCCTCGGAACTGCTCAATGACGCTGCAGCCCTCAGAACGAAGATGGCGGCAGCCGGGCATCTTTTCTTTCGCGGCCTCATCGAGGAAGAAATCATCCAGGCCGCGCGCGACGAGATCCTGTATAAATTCGCCATCATCGGCGAGATAGATCCCCGCTTCCCCATCAACGACGCGATCTACGGCAATGGCGATGCCCTGCAGCACATCAATCTGCGCGCCTTTACTCGAAGCGTGCGGGACGGCATGGCCTATTGCCGGGTGGTACGCAACGAAACGCTCCTGAACCTGCATGAGCGACTGCTTGGCGGAAAGGTTCGTCCGTTTGATTTCCGCTGGCCGAGATTCGCACGACCCGGGGAAGGTTGCGGGGTGCATTGTGATGGTCCCTACCTGACCCGAGGCACCGACCGGATCTATTCCAGCTGGATACCCCTGGGCGACGTCGCCAGGGAGGAAGGCGCGCTCATGATTCTGGAGCGTGGCCCCAAGCATCACAGGCTGCTGCAGAATTACCTCGGCAAAGACGCCGACCGCGACGGCCTGCAGTGGCTGGGCGATCCCAGGGAACTTCGCCAGCGCTTCGGCACCCGCTGGCTGACCACGAACTTCAAATCCGGCGACGTGCTCTGCTTTGCCATGGACACCGTGCATGCCGCCCTGGACAATCACTCTGCCACCGGGCGCTGCCGCCTGTCCTCGGATTCACGCTACCAGCTGGCCTCGGAGCCGCTGGACGAACGCTGGAACGGTTCCGATCCTCCTGCCCACGGGCGCGACAAGGTTTTTTTCCCGGGCCTGGGTTCGTGGAACAACAAAGACTTTCAGGATGAGTGGAAGACCGTGGACGAGCAAGGGCGACTGATCCTCCAGCGCTGAATGGGACTTCGGACGCTGACCAGGGGCTTCGATCACGAACTTTGATGGCGAAAAACGTCCAACACGGGAAGCAAACGAGGGCCACCTATGGATTTCGACTGGAACGAAGAGGCCAGGTCGCGTCGCGACGCGCTGATTCAGTTCATCCGCAGCGAGCTGGCGGACGACACCTCGGAAAACGATCCGGATTGCGCGTTCTCCGCTGAAAACTGGCGCAAATGCGCAGACTTCGGGGTGCTCGGCTATCGGGTACCCACCGAATACGGCGGCGCGGGGATGGATATTCTGACCAGCGTCTATCTCATGGAAGCCCTGGGCTATGCCTGCAGGGACAACGGGCTGACCTTTGCCATGCTGTCACAGATGCTGAGCATTCAGCCCGCCATCGAGAAGTTCGGCTCCCAGGCTCTGAAGCAGGAATTCCTGACCCGTCTCGCGGCGGGCGCTTTCGGCGCGTTCGCCATCACCGAGGAATCCTCCGGATCCGACACCTACGGCCTGAAGACCACGGCAACGCGAGTTGAAGGCGGTTACCTGCTGAACGGCACCAAGAAATTCATCACCCTCGCGCCCGTGGCTGACATCGCGGTGGTATTTGCCACGGTGGATGCGGACCGAGGTCAGTGGGGCGTCACCGGGTTCGTGCTCGAGCGCGGCCAGGAGGGCTTCAGCACCACCGAGACCCAGCCGAAAATGGGGCTCCGGACCACGCCCATCGGCGACATCGTGCTTGAAAACTGCTTCGTCCCGGATGCCAGGCGGCTGGGCGAAGAAGGCGCCGGCGTCGGCATCTTCAACACGGCCATGGAGTCGGAACGCAGCTACATCCTCGCCGGACAGGTGGGTGCCATGGAGCGCCAGCTGGAGGAGACCATCCAGTTCGCCAGGACCCGACGCCAGTTCGGCACGCCCATCGGCAAGTTTCAGTCCGTGGCCAACCGGGTGGCGGACATGAAGCTGCGCCTGGAGACCTCGAGGCTGCTGCTGTACAAGGTGGCCTGGCGGGAGAGCCAGAAGAAGTCGCTGCTGATGGACGCGGCGCTGGCCAATCTGCACCTGAGCGAGGCTTTCCTGGATTCCAGCCTGGATGCCGTGCGCAACCAGGGCGCGCGGGGCTACCTGTCCGAGTACGAGGTGGAGCGGGATCTCCGCGACAGCGTCGGCGGTTTGACCTATTCCGGCACCTCCGACATCCAGCGCAACATCATCGCCCGCATGCTGGGGCTGTAAGCGCCCGACCATGCTGTACCTGCTGCACCAGATCGTCGACCAGTCGGCCGAGAGATACCCTGACCGGGACGCGTTCTGCTACGAATCAGACGCGCTGAGCTACCGGGCCCTCGCGCAGCGTGCCAACGGCCTTGCCGGCACCCTAAGCGATGAAGGCGTCAACGCGGGAGATCGCGTGGGCGTGCTGATGCCTAAATGCCTTGAGATGCCCATCGCCGTGTTCGGCGTGCTGAAAACGGGCGGGGTGATGGTTCCGCTGGACACGCAGACGCCTGTGACCCGGCTGGTGCAGATCATCCGGAGTGCCGGCATCCGTCACCTGATCACCACGCCGGATCAGCTTCGGCTGCTCAAGGCGCTGCTCGCGACGGCCGATTCGCTGGTCAACCTCGTCATCGGTATCGAGCCGACAGCCGAACTTCCCTGCCGCACCCTCGCCTGGCCATCGGTGGCCTCCAGCGGGCAGGCGCCGGACGTTGCGCTGGTAGAGGATGATCCCGCGTATCTGCTCTTTACTTCGGGCTCCACGGGCAAGCCCAAAGGCATTCTGCACAGTCATCGCAGCGGCCTGGCCTACGCCCGCCTGTCCGCCGACACCTACGGCGTCGGGCCCGAAGACAGGCTTGGCAGCTTTGCGCCCCTGCACTTCGATCAGTCCACCTTCGATTTTTATACGGGGCCCCTGTGCGGAGCCACCATCGTGCTGATCCCTCGGGCGTTTGCCGTCGCCACCGCCAGCCTGGCGGCGCTGATGGAAGAGGCGGCCCTCACCATCTGGTATTCGGTGCCGTCGGTTCTGGTTCAGCTGGTGCTGCAGGACGCGCTGGCGGATCGGAATCTTTCCGCGCTGCGATGGGTTCTGTTCGGCGGCGAAGCGTTCCCGCTGAAGCATCTCGAAAAGCTCATGTTGCTGGCACCCAACGCCCGCTTCAGCAACGTGTACGGGCCGACCGAGGTGAATCAGTGCACCTTCTATCACATCTCCGGCCAGACGCCGCTCATGGCGGCTGTGCCCATCGGTCGCGTGTGGCCCAACACGGAGGCGCTGATACTCGGCGACGACGATTCGCCGGTGGCGCCGGGAGAACCTGGGGAGCTGCTGATCCGCTCCCCCACCATGATGCTGGGGTACTGGCAGCAGCCCGAGCTGAACGCCCGCGCCTTCTTCTACCGGACCCGCGACAGCGGCATCCGCGATCGTTTCTACCGAACCGGTGATCTGGTAAGCGCCGGCACGGATGGCAACCTGGCGTTTCTCGGACGCAAAGACCGCCAGATAAAGACCCGTGGCTATCGCGTGGAGCTGGACGAGATCGAGCACCTGCTGAACCTCCACGAAAGCGTGCAGGAAGCGGCAACCTTCACGGTAGAAGCGTCACAGGAGGGCCTGCTCATCGAGGCAGCGGTGATCGCCTCCGACGGTGTAACGCTGTCGCAGAAGGATCTCGCTAAGGATCTGATCAAGCATCTGGCCAGGCATCTGCCCACGTACGCCAGACCCAGGCGGGTGCTCGTGCTGGACGACTTTCCGCGTACGCGAACCGGCAAGATAGACCGCAACGCCCTGTCCCGGCTGCCGGACCCCGGCTAGAAGCTCGTCCAGCCGCTCTGCAGGTCCAGGGTCCGCTCCACCAGCCACCAGCACGCCACCAGGCCGATGGCGGCAGAAGCCGGCCGCAGCAGAAGCTTCGGATAGTTGTAGTTGCGCAGCACAAACAGCAGCGGAAACATCACCAGGACGATGGCCAGCTGGCCGACTTCCACGCCCAGGTTGAACCCTACCAGCGCAATCAGCTTGGACTGGAAATCCAGGGACAGCAGATTCAGCACCGTGGCAAAGCCCAGGCCGTGGAACAGCCCGAAGACGAACACCGCCGACCACTTGAAGCGCCCGAGAAACGAGTAAAAGTTATCGAGCACGACGATCAGTATGGACAGCGCGATGACCGACTCGATGAGCCGGGAAGGCAGCTCGATCCAGCCTTTCATTGCCATTGCCAGGGTAATGGAGTGAGCGACGGTGAATACGGTGACAACGGCAACCACGTTCCATATCGCGGACCGCAGGCCCTCTCTGGGTTGCCAGAGACCGCCCTTCCTCACGACCACCGAGGTGAGCAGCAGGGTGACAAGGAAAAGCACGTGATCCAATCCGATCCAGATGTGGATGACCCCTTCGCGCGCGAAGTTGAAGAACTGCTGAAACCAGGTATCGCCGAGCAGGTTGAACGACGCCGCCTCCCGTCCCGGCCCGAAAATATGCGCCTTCTTGTAGTAGTTGCCCTCTAACCCGGTCTTGTAGTTGTTCTCGAAATGAAACCCGCCGCGATGCGCCGCATCCTCGTGCATGACGGCCGAGTAGGAAATCTCCAGCCGATCCGGCACCGGCAGCGGAGCGTCGACGACGTAGAAAATCTCCAGGATGTCCTCGAAATCAGGAAAAAAGTTGTAGTCCACGTAGCTGATGGGATAGTTGCCGGCTTCGTCGCCGATGGAATAGTGCGCCTGCAGGTAGTCGGCAATCACCTGGCGCTGCTCGGCATCGAGACCGGCTTCCTCGGAAATGTTCAGACCGGTGACGCGGTTCAGGTCTGCAACGGCCATGTCGATGCGGCCCTCCAGACCGTCCTCATTGACCTGGAGCCAGAGGTAGCTCATGCCCGGCTGATGCGCATCCGCTGTCAGCGGAAAAATCGACGCGATCAGGCTCACGGCAAGGAGGATTGGCATCATCACACTTCTCATGGCTTGCTACCTTTGCTGCCTGCTTTTACTGCTCTTACCTCGCTTCCTTGACCGTTGCGAGCAAATCCGGAATCCATCGCTTCTACGAGACCCATGCCGACTCGCCCGGTTGCTCCGGGAGCACCCGCCAGGCCGGCGTAGGGGTCGTGGGGATCACCCCGACTCTCCATATCGATCTCGAAACCCAGACCGATCTGCTGGGCGATCCGCTCCAGCACGCCCAGGACCACATAGTCTTCCAGGGCGAACCCGGTGGAGTCGAAGACGGTGGTGCGCGTCCGGTTCGCCGCGTACTGACTGCACCCCCGGACCAGCTGCATGAGATCCGGCCCCAGCTGTTCCGGCGGCAACGCCTGGCATTCGCCCTCCCAGGTGGCCTGAGGCAGATAGTCCGGGCACACGAGGGCCCGGTCCAGCAGCGATCTGGGCAGCTCGGTCTTGCCTGGAAAATCGGAGCCCACGGCATTGATGTGCACAGATGGCGACAGGGCGCCGTCCTCGAACACGGGCCCGCCCCCTACGGCCACCGAGGTGGCCGTGCAGAGGATGTCGACCGAACGCGCAACCTCGTTGGCGGAGCAGACATGAAAACTGACGCCGCTGAGGTTTAACGTTTCTGTCCGGCCCTCGAAGCTCTCGGCCACGCGAGGATCGATATCGGAAACGTACACCTCGCGGATCGGAAACAGCCGGGACAACGCGTGAAGCTGAGTGACGGCCTGCGCGCCAGCGCCGATGAGTCCCAGTTTCGACGAGTCCGGCCTGGCCAGTATTCTGCTGGCCACCGCAGAAGCGGCGCCGGTACGTATGGCCGTGGCCAGGGTGCCATCGGCAATCACATTCAGGTGGCCGTTGGTGGTGTCGAACTTCAGCAGGGAGGAAAGCACGGTGGGCAAACCCCGTTTCCAGGGGTTGTTCGGGTGGTAACCGACGAGTTTGATGAACGCTTCTGCATCCCGCTTCAGCAGGGGCATCCATTCCAACAGGCCAACAGCCGGATTGTCGTAGCTGAAGCCCTCGCGCTTCGGGACGTCGTAGTTGTGGATGCCATGCTGATCGTCGCAGGCTTCGTGGAGCTCGGCGATCACTTCGTCCATCAGGGCGTCGAGGCCAACGTGACGAACAGTCGCGGCGACGTCTTCGGCTGACAGAACCAGGGTGCGCATGCTCAGCTCGTCCTTCCGTAGTGCTCGTCAGCCCTACCCCTGCCCGACAGCGGGATCTTTTCAACCAGCGCTTCCAGATAAGAGAGCACGCCCTCTTTCGAATAGCGGCGGATATCCTTGCGCGACCAGCCGATGGGCAGACGCATGATCACGTCTCTGGCCATCTCGGTCTGCTTGCCCGGGCCCGACAACCGGAAGTGATTCGACACCAGGGAGCCGAACCAGTATCGCTCCAGCAGCCTGGGCTCCGAGAGCAGCAGCAGCTTCGATGGCCGGCAGCCGATCAGCCCGGCCAGGCTGCTCATGTAGCCCACGTAATCGACCAACGTTCTGATGGTGTAAGAAAGCCGGAAGCTCTCTTCTTCTTTGCGGGCTTCACGCGCTATCAGAGACCGCAGACGCCTTTCACCGGGCAGCTGCCGTTTGCCGCTGCACAGCAGCGCAAAGTAGCGACTCTGCATCTCGGAGCACGCGGGTATGCCCCCCACCGAAGGCCTGGCCCAGCCAATCAGCGCCAGCCGGCTGCCTACCTCCGGGAGAAACATATGCTTGTACAGCTGCCGGACGTCCGGGATCTCTAGGTCGTCGAGAAAATCGAAGCGGTCCTGATAACCCGTGCAGCACATGATGACGTCGGCTTCGAAGGTGGAGCCGTCGGCAAAGACGACCCGATCGCCCTGCAGCGACTCGATCTCGCCGCAGTTCACGGCGAGCTTCCCGGAGGCAATATCCTGAACGAAGATCTCGTTCTTGGTCAGAAACTGCTCTTTCGGAGACTGGCAGTTCAGCGTCCAGGTCGCCAGGACACGGTCGTACTCGCTGCACTCGCGCTTCAGCTTGTCTCTGGCGCTTGTGCACGAGATCTCGTGCAGGCGCCGGGAAGAAATGGAGCTGAGCAGTCGGCTCGTGTAAGCATCGGAGGTATGTGGCCCACCGCCCGGAAAGCGTTCGACGATGGACTGGTAGCGGCGGATCGACAGCATGCACGCTTCTGCCACGTTGGCGATCTCGTGCGCCACATCGGCAGCCGTCTCGCCGATACCGAAACAGAGCACGCGCTTGCCGGCGAAGGGCGCCGCGTTGCGATAGGTGGCCGAGTGCAGGATCTCCCCCTGGAAGTCCTGCTCGCCCTTGAACTGCGGTCGCTTGGGAATCTGGTGGGTGCCGGTGCAGACGGCGACGGCATCGAAGGGCATTTCCGCCGCTTCACCCGCCGCCTCTACGGTGACGGTGAAGCTGCCGTCGGGCAGACGTTTGACGTTCCGGATTTCGGAGTTGAAGCGTATGTGGGGCTGCAGCGAAAAGTGGTCACAGAAGTCCTGCAGATACTGGAAGTACCGCTGGTGGGTCCAGAAATCCCGGGATTCATCTTCAGGCGGCGGGAACGACGAGAACGCCATGAAGTAGTTGGAGACCGTCAGCAGCGTGGAATCGTAGACCTTGCCGCTCTCCTGATGGAAAACGCCCCCGATGGCATTGCTCTTCTCGAAGCACACGGGTTCGTGTCCTTCCTCCAGCAGCTCCTTGATGGTAACGAGGCCGGAAGGCCCGGCACCGACAACACAGACTTTCATCGTTTCATCTACTCCAGACACACGCCCATCTTACCTATATTTTGCAAGATTTTTGTCAATTTCGTGTGAAGATCAATCGACGGCCGCGCGGGCTTGAGCCCGCCGGCTGGTCAGCCCGTCAATCACCGTTTTCCTGAGCAGCCAGCGGGTGGGCCCGAACTGGGTCAAGGCGTCCAGTACCCGGTAGAGCCGGCCGGAGCAGAACACTGTCCTGCCCTGCTCCAGCGCCTTCAGGCCCTCGCGAACCACGGTCCGGGCGTCATACCAGAGGAAATCGGGAAGACTGTTCTTCATCTCCATCAGGTCGCCCGCTTCGTGGAACTCCGTGTGCGTGAAGCCGGGACAGAGTGCGGAGATCTTCACGTCCGTCCCCTGGGTCGACCCTGCCAGGCCTTCCACAAGGGCCACCATGTAGGCCTTGCTGGGCCCGTAGTTGGTATCCCCGGCACGAATGAATCGCGCGGCCATTGAGGAAACGTTGACCACGCGGCCAAACCCTCGCTCGATCATGGCGGGCATGAACAGATGGCAAAGGTGTGCCGCGGAGATCATCATCAGCTGCAGAAAATCCGCCTGCTTCGACCAGTCGCGGTCGACGAGCAGGTCCGGCCCGGCGCTGCCCGCGTTGTTGATCAGGAAACTCACCTCAACCCCTTCCAGCTGGCGATAAATCTCGGCCGGGGCGGCCGGATCGGCCAGGTCTGCGACGATGGTAGACACGCTGACCGGGTAGCGCTGACGCAGGTCTTGGGCAACTTGCTCCAGCTTCTCGCCTCGGCGGGCAACCAGGACCAGCGCGTAGCCCCTATCTGCAAGCTGTCGCGCAAACTCGACCCCCAAACCGGCGGATGCGCCGGTAATCAACGCGGTTCTGCTCATGATTTAGCTATCTCTGCTGACCTTTCAATGGGTTAAAGTCATAACCTGAAGCAAATTTCAATTCGCAATCGGCCTCTGGACGTTCGGGAAGGGCCCCGCGAGCTGCCCTAATTCCTGATCTCGCTCACGATCTGGTTAGCAAGGTCGTTGGCATCGTCGGCGATTGAGTCCACGTTGAACGACTTGCTGCGCCCGACCCACACCAGATCCTCTGTGTTCACGTCGAAGATGGACGTCGAGAGCATGGTGGTTTTCTTTTGTTCCACGTAAGACTGGCGGGTCATAGTGATGGTGTTGCCGGACCAGTAACCGGAATAGGTCGGGTAGTACGGGCCGGTGTAGTAGGTTCGCACCGATTCCGGAACCGCCCACTTGGTTACCGTGGTGCCGGCATAATCGCTGACGACGACGTAACCGATGCGGTGCTCCTGAACATAGGCCGTGACGGTCTCCCGGTTTGGCATGGCGTCACCGACGGCCGTATGGCTGGCGGTAGCCTGGATGCCCTTGTTCTGCAGCGCCTTGCGAAAACCTTCCTCGAACAGTATTCGATTGGTCGGGTTCGCCGTCATGGCAACCACCAGCACCTTGTCCATGGACTTGCGCTGAAAGCCGGGTGCCTGCCAGGAATCGGTCAGCTTGGTGGTGCTGCAACCGGTCGACGCCACCAGCAATAGAACGGGCAACCAGGTACGGGCGGAAATTCTCGGGCGCATCGGGGACAACCACGCTGAAGTTGGAAAGCGGCATGTTGGCCGATCCCCGGAGCAAAATCGAGGGCATATGGCGAATCAATCAGTGACCCGCCGCAACGACAACACAGAACCCATTAGCTAATCTTAAAGCGTCTGATGCGCCAGGGAATGAGCATGTCTGCTGATAAGTCTGTTGAATTCGCCCCGATGCTGGCCGATCTGGTGAGCCAGCAGGGATCCGACCTCTACCTGAGCGTGGGCGCCAGGCCGATGCTGAAGGTCGAGGGCCGGATGCGGCAGCTTGAAGGCAGCGAGCCGCTGACCAGCCAGATGGCGCATCAGCTGTGCTACGCGATGATGAACGACGAGCAGCGCAGGACCTTCGAGGGCACCATGGAGCTGAACATGGCCCTGCGCCTGAAAGACGTTGGCCGGTTTCGCGTCAACGTGTTCCGCCAGCAGGCGGAGCCGGCGCTGGTGGCCCGCCACATCAAATCAGAGATCCCATCCCTGGAAGCGCTCCGACTGCCGGCCAGGCTGGCGGACCTGATCATGGAGGAGCGCGGCCTGATCCTGCTGGTGGGCGGCACCGGCACTGGCAAATCCACTACCCTCGCCTCGATGATCGACTACCGCAACAGCAACAGGGCCGGACACATACTGACCATCGAAGACCCGGTTGAATTCGAGCACCCGCACAAGCAATCGCTGGTCAACCAGCGGGAAGTGGGCCTGGACACGCAGAGCTACGAGATCGCGTTGAAAAACGCCATGCGCGAGGCCCCGGACGTCATCATGATCGGGGAGATCCGAGATCAGGACACCATGAAGCAGGCGCTGGCCTACGCGGAGACCGGGCATCTGTGCGTATCGACCCTGCACGCCAGCAACGCCAAGCACGCTTACCAGAGAATTCTGAACTTCTTTCCGGAGAGCGCGCACAAGCAGATTCTTCAGGACTTCTCGACCCACCTCAAAGCCGTGGTTTCACAGCGCCTGGCCATTGGCCGTGACGGCAAGCGGGTGGCTGCCGTAGAGCTGCTCCTGAACACGCCCTACATCTCGGAGCTGCTGCGCGACGGCCACGTCGACAAGCTCAACGACGCCATGGTGCAGGGTCGTGAGTCCGGCTGTCAGCTGTTCGACGACGCGCTGTTCAACCTGGTCCGGGAAAATCGAATCAGCAAGTCTGAAGCGCTGCGTAACGCCGACTCGCGCACGAATCTCGAGCTGCGCTTCAAGCTGGAAGGCGTGGGCAGCGACGAAACCGCGCCGCCCATCAAGACGGACGTCGCCTTCGCCCGCACCGCACCTTTCGACAACTACCAGACCTTCACCCTGAAACAGGTCAAGGTGACCGACTGGCCAGAGAAGATGAACCACATCATCGACATCCTGGAAACCGGGCTTCGGGCCGCGCTGACAAGCAAAGGCCTGACAGAGGCGGACAGCGGCAGCGACCTGGTGGTTCAGTACGTGCTGGGGACCAAGCAGGTGGAGCTGGCGCTGGAGGCCATCGACAACCCGGTGCAGGCCAATACCGACATCCAGGCCGACGTGAGCACCCGCGGCGTGCTCTGCGTGAACATGGTGGACCAGCAGTCGGGCAAAGCCGTCTGGCGGGTGACCGCGTCACGCAAGCTCATCGAGCGGGAGCTGACCCAGGAAAGCGCGAACGCCGACTGTCTGGAGCTGTTCGCTCAGTTTCCGCCGCTCTGACCCTGGCTACAGCAGTGGTGAAGTCGAAAACCTCGCGATTCGCCTGTACGTCAGAGGCCCTTATCGGTATCGGTTTCGACTGATAAACTCGGGCCACTGCGTGAAAACGCACGCGAACAGGACCAATGCCGTGCCGTACCAGCTGGACAACGGGCAACTCGCCCCGCAGATCGATCCCGCCGTGGAGGCGCTGATCGGCAAAATCGAATTCGATCCCACGGCGCTCAAGCAGAAATATCTGGCGGAACGCGACAAGCGGCTGCGCCCCGAGGGTAACGATCAGTACATCGAGGTCACCGCCGACTTTTCCCGCTACGTGGACGATCCCTACGTAGAGCCCGGCTTCACTCGCGAGCCTCTGTTCGATCACACTGAGGTCGTCATCATCGGCGGCGGTTTCGGCGGCCTGCTGATGGCGGCGCGGCTGCGCGAGGCGGGTTGGGAGGACATCCGGGTCATCGAGAAGGCCGGCGACTTCGGCGGCACCTGGTACTGGAACCGCTATCCGGGCGCCATGTGCGACGTTGAGTCTTACTGCTACCTGCCGCTGCTGGAAGAGTTGGGCTATATGCCCAGGCACAAGTACTCGTTCGCCCCGGAGATCCTCGAGCACAGCCGACGCATCGCACGGCACTACAAACTGTACGACAACGCCTGCCTGCAGACGGCCATCGAGGAGCTGCGCTGGGACGAAGCCGCCCGACGCTGGATCATCCGCACCGACCGCGGCGACCGCATGACGGCCAGCTTCGTGGCCATGGCCAACGGCCCGCTGAGCCGACCCAAGCTGCCCGGCATTCCCGGCATCAACGAGTTCAAGGGCCACACCTTCCACACCAGCCGCTGGGATTACGCCTATACGGGCGGCGATTCCTACGGCAACCTCACCGGCCTCAAGGACAAGCGGGTGGGCATCATCGGTACCGGCGCTACGGCCATTCAGTGCATACCTCACCTCGGCGAGTGGGCCAAGGAACTGTACGTGTTCCAGCGCACCCCCTCCTCCGTGGACGTGCGCAACAATGCCGAGACGGATCCGCAATGGGCAGCCTCCCTGGAGCCAGGCTGGCAGCGGCGGCGCATGGAAAATTTCAACATCATGGTGAGCGGCGGCGACCAGGACGAAGACCTGGTGCACGACGGCTGGACAGACATCTTCCGCAACCTCACCGGCATTGCCGCAAAGCAGGCCAGCCGCCAGCTGGGCCGCAAGCTGACCGGCGCCGAGCGCGCGCACCTGATGGAGATGTCGGACTATCAGAAGATGAACCAGGTTAGGGCCCGGGCGGAAGCCCTGGTGAACGACCCGGGAACAGCGGAATCGTTGAAGCCCTGGTACCGCCAGTTCTGCAAGCGACCCTGCTTTCACGACGAGTACCTGGCCACCTACAACCATCCCAACGTCACGCTGGTGGACACCCAGGGCAAGGGGGTGGAACGTCTGACCGAGACCGGCGTGGTCGCCAACGGGCAGGCGTACGAAGTAGATTGCCTGATCTTCGCCACCGGGTTCGAGGTGGGCACCGCCTACACCAGGCGCGCGGGTTACGAGGTTGTCGGCCGCGACGGCGTTAACCTCAGCGAGCATTGGGCCAACGGCACCCGAACGCTGCACGGGCTGTCGAGCCAGCACTTTCCCAACTGCTTCTTCCTGGGCTTCACCCAGACCGCGATCACCGTCAACGTGCCACACGCGCTGAACGAGCAGGCGAAGCACGTGGTGTACATTCTCGATGAGATGCGCGCCCGCGGCGCGGCTACCGTCGAGGCGAGCGAAGCAGCCGAACAGGCCTACGTCGATGAGGTGCGCCAGTTCGCCAACGTCGGCGCGCGGTTCTACGCCGAGTGCACCCCCGGCTACTACAACAGCGAAGGGAGGCCGGGCAATCGCAGCGGCTTTTTCTCCGACATGCACGGCGCCGGGCCCATCCGCTTCTTCGAGATGCTGGAGGAGTGGCGGGACGCAGGAACGCTCCAGGGCCTGAACCTCAGCTAGCTGGACCATCAAACGCACAAAAGCGCCCGCTGAAGCGGCCGCTGGTGGTGCTGTTCGGAGCGTCCTTGGAGCGGCCAATTTTCCGGCGCTATACTGATTAAGAAGGGGTTGAGCGCTGGGTCGCCGAATCTGTAACCGATTCCCCAAGAACTGCTAACAAATATCACGGCAGAGCCAGCCCGATTAGCCCTACCATGGGCTGTCTGACCTCAGTCTCGGCGCGGGACAAACCGGAATTGCGGGAACTGCACAGACACCCCGGAACAATTTGGCATGTAGCATGCGTAACTCGATAAAGATCCAGCTGACAGAGCGCCATTCACCCGCGATTTTCCGCTAGGGCCGACCGTGCATACAGACACCCTATTTGACGCGAACGGTGAGAGGCTATCCGAGGGAAGCACCCTGGAGCGGTTCCGGTGCTGGGCTCAGAACGCCCGCAACGACAGCTTTCTGCCGGACAACCTCGACGCCGTCGAGCAGGCGCTGCTGATTCGCGAGGTCGAGTCCGCATTCCTGGATCTGTTTTCACGCGGTCTGATGAACGGCACCGTTCACACCTGCATCGGCCAGGAGTTCTCCGCCGTATCCGTTGCTGCAAATCTCACTGCGGAAGACTGGATCACTTCGAACCATCGCTGTCACGGCCACTTCATCGCCAAGACCGGTCTCTGGCAGGGGTTGATCGACGAGCTGATGGGGCTGGCTTCCGGCGTCTGCAAAGGCATCGGCAGCAGCCAGCATCTGTTCGCTGAAGGCTTTCTATCGAACGGCCCCCAGGGCGCGCTGCTGCCGGTGGGCTCGGGCATCGCCGCGCACTTCAAGCTGAAGCGGATGCCGAACATCGTCGCCTCTTTCATCGGCGAGGGCACGCTGGGCGAAGGCGTGGTTTACGAAGCGCTCAACCTGGCTGCCTTGCGATCGCTCCCGCAACTCTTCGTCTGCGAAAACAACGGCTACTCGCAGAGCACGCCCCAGACGGCCGGCGTTGCCGGCAGCATCACCGATCGCGCCGCCGCCTTTGGCATCAAAGTGTTCGAAGCCAATACCTGGCAGCTGGCGGATCTGTTCGAAACCGCGTCGGCAGCAGCCAGCTACGTCAGAGACGAGGGCAAACCGGCGTTTCTGCTGATGGGCACCTACCGGCTGAAAGCGCACTCGAAAGGCGACGATGATCGAGACCCGGAAGAAATTGCCTTTTTCGAGGAGAAAGACAGCCTCGCCAGGCTGGTCGCCGATCACCCGTCCCTGGAGAAAACTCGAACCGCGCTGCGCAACACCATCGCCACGCACATCGAGTCGGTAGAGAAAACCAGGATCTCGGTTGAGGAGTATCGGCCGGATCAGCTGCCCCGTAAGAGCGGCGCCAAGTCGACGGCCGTGAGCAACGAGCGGATCCGCATGGTCCAGGCCATCAATCAGGGTCTCGAGAAAGCGCTGGCAGCGGGTGGCATGCTGCTGGGCGAAGACATCTGCGACCCCTACGGCGGCGCCTTCAAGGTCACCAAAGGCCTGTCGACCCGGTTTCCGGAGCAGGTCATCGGGTCACCGATCAGCGAAGCCGGCATAGCCGGCATGGGTGCGGGGCTGGCGCTCATGGGCCACGAAAGCTACGTGGAGATCATGTTCGGCGACTTCATGACCAACATCTTCGATCAGCTGATCAACAACGTCTCGAAGTTTCACCACATGTACGCGTTTCAGGCGTCGGTGCCGGTGCGCATCAGGACGCCCATGGGTGGAAAGCGCGGATACGGGCCGACCCATTCCCAGTCGCTGGAGAAGCACCTGGTCGGCATCGACAATCTGCTGGTGCTGGCCGCGACCTCGCTGGAAGACCCGCGCCAGATGACCGAGGAGCTTTCCGGATATCCCGGACCGGCCATCGTCCTAGAGAACAAGACCGACTACGGGCGGATGCTGTGGCAGGACAAGCCGGAGCTGACGCTAAAAAAGCTCGGCGGCGACTACGGCAGCCTGGTGCTGGCGCCGACGACAAGGCAGCCGAACGTGACCCTGGTCTGCTATGGCGGCACCGCCCGGGAGCTGGCAGACAAGGTAGAGGACCTGTTCGTCGAGACGGATTGCGTGGCCGAGCTGATCGTGCTCACCAAGCTGCACCCCCTGGACATCACGCCCATCACCCGATCCGTGTCCAGAACCGGCACGCTGATCGTCGTGGAGGATGGCTCCTGTCCGTTCGGCATCGGCGCGGAAGTGCTGGCACAGGTGGCGGAAGCCGGCGTCGCGGCCAATGTCTATCGCATCGGCGCCGAACCGGTGCCGATACCGTCCATCGGCGAGCTCGAGCACGAGATGCTGCCCACCTACGAGCGAGTCGCGCAACGCCTTCGGAAATTCAAAGAAGGTTTGCGCGCGACGCCCGGCATCCGGCGATCCTGACATGAGCACCAACGCGGAGCATCTGGTACGCGTAGAGCGGCACAACGTCAATGACGATTCCGTCATCGTCCTTAGCCTCTGCTTTTCCAGCGGTGCGTCCATCGCCGCTGGCGATGTCATTCTCGAGGTCGAAACCTCCAAAACGAATCTGGAAGTGATCAGCCCCGCCTCCGGCACCCTGGAGCTTCACGTTGCCATCGGCGAGGAGGTGGAAATCGGCGCGCCCCTGTTCAGCGTCCGACCCGCCGACAGTCAGGCAGCCTCGATTTCAGCCGTGCCGTCGCTGCGGGCGGTGCCGAGCGAAGCTGGCGCCGATGCGGTTTCAGAGCCGGCGGCAGATCAACAGGAAAGCGACGCGCTGTTTTCGATAGCAGCCGAAAGGCGGCGCCAGGAGTTAGGCGTGGCGCTGGCGGCGTTTCCGGGGCGCAGATGGGTGACCGTGGAGGACGTGGAATCGGCGGCGGGCCTGAGAACCGCAAGCGAATTACACGCGCAGCCGGCGCCGGAACAGGTTGCGCCCCCGGCTGCCGGAGCCCAGGCCGCCCCGACCGGGCGGACGGATTTCGCCACAAAAACGCGAACCAAACGCAAGCGCGCCGAATCCAGCAACCTCACCGTTTACGGCAACCCCCTGCCGCAGTCGACCATCTGGATCGACATCGACCTTCCCGGCCCGCGAGTGGTCGCCGCCCCGTATCTGTTCGAAGACACCATCGCGGACCTGGCGGTCTATGAGGCAAGCCGATTGCTCAGCAACTACCCGACCCTGAACGCTTTCCACATCAGCGACCGGGAGTACGGCGTCTTCGACGCGATCAACTTCGGCATCAGCTTCGACAGCGGCGAAAACCTCAAGGTGCTTTCCATCGATGGTTCGGACGCCCTGTCCCTGCCGGAAGTGCAGCACAGGTTCGAGCAGTTGCTGCATCTGTACGAGTCCGGAGAGTCGCTGCCCCAGGAGCTCATGGCCTCGTCGACGGTGACGCTGTCCGATCTCACGCGGACGCCGGCAACGGGCATGCTGCCGCTGATCAACGGTCACCAGAGCCTGATTCTGGGGCTCAGCCGGTCCAGCGCGACGCGGTATGCGGTTTCCGCGTCCTTCGATCATCGGGTTTCCGAGGGCCTCACGGTCGCCGAGTTTCTGGGCCAGCTCGCCGAGCGGGTGCAGAGCTACTTCCGCGAGGCAGACCTGTCTGCCGGCCTGCGCTGCTTTGCCTGTCAGCGGACCATGGCGGAAGAGCTGGCCATGGGGAACAAGGCCATGTTGAGCGTCAAGCGCCCGGACGGTTCGGACGGCTTGATCTGTCGCAACTGCTTCGAGGGCTGGTAACGTGAGCACCGATACATTGGAAGAGTACCTGAGCGGTCTGCTCGGCCAGAAGTTCGGCCCGGACAGCCGCGTGCGGCTGACCTCGGGTCAGCGGGCGCGCCTCGTTTCCTGGGCAGAAGCAAACGGCCTCAGCGTCAACCGTCCGGTTATCGGACAGGCCGAGTTCACCCTCAGCGACGCCCTGTCCGACGGGGCGCCCGCGGCCGTTCGCTCGCCTCGGGAAACGCCCCCCGTACCCTCTTCCGTGCCGACGGCTGCGGCGTCTTCGGTGGGCATCGATATCCAGCGCATCGACGAGCTGATCCCGGTTTCCTCGGACTTCAAGTCGAACGATGAAATTGCCGGCATCTTCTCGCGACGGGAGATCTCCTACGCGGAGACCCGGGCAGATGCCAGAGAAACGCTGGCCGGTCTGTTCACCGCCAAGGAAGCCATCCGGAAGGCCGATGGCACCTACATGAACGTCCCCCTGGCGCAGATCGAAGTGCTGCCCGATGCGGACGGCAAACCGCAGTTCGCAGGCTTCTCCATCAGCATCTCCCACAGCGGCGAGTACGCTGTCGCGTGCGCGACCCGGTCGGCTTTGACCGGCATGGAGCCCGTCGCCGCGGCCTCCACCCCGAAGCCCATGCAGGCAGCAACGCCCGACGGGGCAAAGCCAGTCGCGCCCGCCGGCAAGAAACCCCAGCAGCCCACGGAACCGCGCGCCGCCAGCAGCTGGTCGGGCGGATTGCGCCTGGTGCTGATCGTTCTGGCCTCGATGTCCGTCGGCACCCTGATACCCGACATCTTCTGAATTTCGGAATCTCCAGGCAGCGGCGGCAGCACCCTACCGCGGCCAGCCCGTCGCACGTTACCGCGCTCTTGTCCAGTCTGGACGTGGCAACTGATCTTCATATAATCCTCTAAAAATCAGCACGATAGATGCGATATTTGACAAGATTCTTATATTTCGGGGGAAGATCAGCATGTCGAAAGTGCCGCGCCATCGACTGTCTCGGGCAGTTGCCGGAACGCTTCTGATCCTGGCGGGCGCCGGGGTCGGGGCGGACGTTCTGCTTCCCGATCTGGCCGAGGTTCGCTCGCGCATACAGGCCATAGAAACCACCAGCGCGCTGGACGAATCCCCCAGGCAGAAGGCGCTGGAGCTGTACCGGAACGCGGCAGCCAGCCTGGAAGCCTGGGAGCGGGACACCGCAAGCGCTCGAGCATTCGCCCTCGCTCTGGAACAGGCCCCGGACGAAACGTCTCGCTGGGACCGCAAATCTGCCTCGGTATCGGCCGCCACATCGATAACACCACACAGGCCATCCGAGGACATCGACGCATCGAGCCGGGCCCTGGCCACGGAGCAGACCCGGCTCAGCGAGCTGCAGGTCGAGCTGGAGACGGTAAAAGAAGCCGCAAGCACCGAAACCGAGCTGGATCTTTCCGACATGCTGGTGGAAGTCCAGGCATCGCTGACACAGCCACAGGCACGACCAGAAGAGGGTTTCGAATCGGTCGAAGAACGGGATGCCTTCGAGATCGCGGCCGCCGCCAGACAGCGGGCATTGCGGGCCCGGGCCGACATGCTGCAGCAGCGCCTGCTGTCCCGGGACGCGCGTCTGGCTGAAATGGCGGCCCATCGCCGCTACCTGACGCTGGTCATCGACGCGCTCACCCAGCGCGTGGAAACCCTGCAGTCCCACGTCAACGAGGCGCGCCAGCGGGTCGCCGGCCGCGCCGCGCGAAGCGCCGAAGCGTTGATGACCCGCCTCGATGAGCAGCCCCAGTGGGTTCGCGACATGGCCGCCAGCAACGCCGAGCTGGCCGCGCAGATCGCCGAGGTCACCAAAAAAACCGAGGACCTGACCCAGGCCCGCAACGCCCTCGCCGATCAGCAGGCGCAGATCGTCCGCTATCACGAGAACCTGACCCAGCAGCTGGCGGTGACGGGTGCGGAGCAAAGCGCGGAGCTCGGCCAGGCGATGGTTCGCCAGCGCAAACGTCTGGATGACTCCCGCAACGCCCCCGACTACCGGGGCCTGGAGCAGCAGATCACCTCGGCACGGCTGCTGCAGCTGAAGCTGGAAGACCAGCAGCTGAGCGAGTCGACCCTGCAGACTGCGGACTGGCTGACGCAGAACAATATCGACGGCTCGCTGGAGCTGGCGGGCAGGCTGCGCGACAAACGCCTGCAGCTGCTGGATGAAGGGGTGGTCGCCTACCGCCGTTACATCACCGAGATGACCGGCATCCGCAGCGACGCCAGGGCGCTGGAAGCCGCGACCGGCACCTATCAGCGGCTGCTCAATCGCCGCCTGTTCTGGATTCCGAGCTCCGAAGGCGTTGGCATCCGGAGCGGGTCGGCCCTGGGCGAAGAGATCCGCTGGATGGGCGTGCAGGCCCGCGAGCTCGATCCTGCAGCCGCCCTTATCGGGCTGCTTAGGAAATCGCCCGTGACCTCGCTGCTGGCCCTGTTCGCAGCGGGCCTGCTGCTGGCGTTTCGAAAGCGCCTGCGGCGGCCGCTGTCGGCATTGGCCCCGAACTCCAACGACCAGCCGGCAAACGGCCAGCCAGCAAACGGAATGGGCACGCCCTGGAAGGGCATGGGCACGACCTGGAGGGGAATAGCCGCAGCGCTCGCCGCCGCGGCCCCTCTGCCGCTGCTGCTCTACGGGCTGGGTTTCGCCCTGGCGGCCGGCACCGGGCCCGCTATCGGGGCCGGCTTCAGCCAGGCGGTTGGCAACGGGCTCCAGCACGCGGCGCTGATCTGGTACCTGTTTGCCGCTTTCGGCCAGCTCTGCCAACCCCAGGGCATCGCCCAGCGCCACTTCAAATGGTCGCAGGAGGTTCTAACCGCCCTGCAGCGCAACCTGCCCTTCCTTGCGACCGCGCTGGCTGTCGCGACCTTGCTGCTGAGCGTCGCCGAAGCCTCAGCTGATGCGGTGGGCAGTGACGGTTTCAGCCGGCTGGTGTTCGCGGTTGCGCTGCTGGCGGTGGCCGTCTGTGGGTATCGTATCGTCCGGGCCAGAAGCGTCGCGGCCACACCCACAGCTTCGAGACCCTGGGCCCCGCGCGTTCTGGCCCGACTGCTGGCGGTGCTGCTTCCGCTGTCGCTGCTCGGACTTTCCGTCGCCGGCTACCACTTCACCGCGCAGCAGCTGGCCCAGCGCGGCCTGATCACCGTCGGCGTGGTGATCCTGGGTACTCTCGCCTTCTACGTTGCCGTGCGCGCCATCTCGGTGGTGGAACGACGGCTGGCGCTGTCCAAGCTGCAGGCGCAGCAGCTCGGCGAAAACGCGCCGCAGAGCGATCACGGGGCTGAGAAATCCAACGGCCAACGCGTCCCGGACACCGTCGACCTGCAGGAAATCGACGTGGACGCGGTGGGCGTGCAGACACGTTCCGTGGTCAAGATGGCCATCGGCACGCTTACGGCCATCGCCGTGTGGGGGCTATGGTCGGACATGCTGCCGGCATTCAGCATCATCGAGGAGGTCACCCTCTGGCACGCCGGGCCAGCCCACGAGGCCATCACCCTGGCGCACCTCATGCTTGCGGGGCTCATCGCGTTTCTCACCTATTTCGGCTACCGGAACCTTCCGGGCGCACTGGAAGTTTCCGTGCTGGCGCGCCTGGACCTCGAGCCGGGGTCGAGCTTCGCCATCATGACCATCTCGAAGTATCTGATTGCCTTTGCCGGGACTTTCAGCGTCATCAGCCTGCTGGGAGCACAATGGTCGCAGCTGCAGTGGCTGATTGCGGCCCTGGGCGTAGGGCTGGGGTTCGGCCTGCAGGAGGTGGTCGCAAACTTTGTTTCCGGGTTCCTGATTCTGTTCGAGCGTCCGATCCGGGTCGGTGACATGGTGACCATCGGTGACCACACGGGAACCGTGTCGCGCATCCGGATTCGCTCGACCATCCTTACCGACCAGGACCGCCGGGAACACATCATCCCCAATCGGGTGATCATGAACGAGCAGCTGACGAACTGTCTGCAGGAAGATC
>CAMYJX010000037.1 GCA_947258825.1 uncultured Pseudomonadales bacterium | reverse complement strand
CCATTGTAGCACGTGTGTAGCCCTGGTCGTAAGGGCCATGATGACTTGACGTCGTCCCCACCTTCCTCCGGTTTGTCACCGGCAGTCTCCTTAAAGTTCCCGGCATGACCCGCTGGCAAGTAAGGACAAGGGTTGCGCTCGTTACGGGACTTAACCCAACATCTCACGACACGAGCTGACGACAGCCATGCAGCACCTGTCACTCAGTTCCCGAAGGCACCAAGTCGTCTCCGACAAGTTCTGAGGATGTCAAGGGGTGGTAAGGTTCTTCGCGTTGCATCGAATTAAACAACATGCTCCACCGCTTGTGCGGGCCCCCGTCAATTCATTTGAGTTTTAGCCTTGCGGCCGTACTCCCCAGGCGGTCTACTTATCGCGTTAACTGCGCCACTAAGACCTCAAGGGTCCCAACGGCTAGTAGACATCGTTTACGGCGTGGACTACCAGGGTATCTAATCCTGTTTGCTCCCCACGCTTTCGCACCTCAGCGTCAGTATTGGTCCAGGAGGCCGCCTTCGCCACTGGTATTCCTTCCTATATCTACGCATTTCACCGCTACACAGGAAATTCTACCTCCCTCTACCATACTCTAGTCAGGCAGTTTGGAATGCAATTCCCAGGTTGAGCCCGGGGCTTTCACATCCCACTTATCTGACCGCCTACGCGCGCTTTACGCCCAGTAATTCCGATTAACGTTCGCACCCTCCGTATTACCGCGGCTGCTGGCACGGAGTTAGCCGGTGCTTCTTCTGTAGCTAACGTCAAAACTCAAAGGTATTAGCTCTGAGCATTTCTTCACTACTGAAAGTGCTTTACAACCCGAAGGCCTTCTTCACACACGCGGCATGGCTGGGTCAGGCTTGCGCCCATTGCCCAAGATTCCCCACTGCTGCCTCCCGTAGGAGTCTGGACCGTGTCTCAGTTCCAGTGTGGCTGATCGTCCTCTCAGACCAGCTATAGATCGTCGCCTTGGTAGGCCTTTACCCCACCAACTAGCTAATCCAACGCAGGCTCCTCCAATAGTGAGAGCTTATAAATAGAGGCCCTCTTTCCTCTCTCTTAACCAAAAGAGAGAGCGTATGCGGTATTAGCACCGGTTTCCCGGAGTTGTCCCCCGCTACTGGGTAGATTCCTACGCGTTACTCACCCGTCCGCCACTTTACTCGCACCCGAAGATGCTTTCTCGTTCGACTTGCATGTGTTAAGCCTGCCGCCAACGTTCAATCTGAGCCATGATCAAACTCTTCAGTTTTTAGAGTTTGCGGCTGCCGCTCGAAGCCCTCCCGGAGGAGGTTCCGAGCCACAACCAATCGATGGTTTCCGCTCAAAGAATTTACTAGCAATATATAAGTGCTGGTAACTCCCATAGATACTTCGCCTCGCGACGCGTATCCATCGGTGAATTACAGGCACCCACACGAATGGCTTGTTCAGTTCTCTAACTTTTAAAGAGCGGCCTGGAGGTTTCACCCTCGAGGCAAGGGAGGCGTATTATACGCAGGCGCTTTCCCTTCGCAAGCGCTTTCGAGACATTATTTCGGGACAGGTTCCAAGGCCTGAAAAGCGCGGAGCAGCGAGCGCCTCAAGCCGCATTCCGGACGAGCAGATGCCAGCTCTTCTTACCCCTTCTGAGCAGGTAGAAACGCCCGAAAAGGGCGTCGCTCCAGTCGAGAAACCGATCGGTGTCGCGCTGGACTTCACCGTTTACGCTGACCCCGCCACCGTCGACCAGCTTGCGCGCTGCCCCCCGGGACGAGGCAAGGCGCGCCTCCACCAGGCAGGCGAGCAGACCCGAGCCGGCGTCAGCCAGGTCCGTGCAATCCATCCCGTCCAGACGCAGCTGCTCCAGATCTTCCGGCGAAAGCCCCGTCAGGTCTCCTTGGAACAGGCACCGGGTAATGCGCAGCGCTGACGTAAGCGCTTCCTCACCGTGCACCAACCGGGTCATCTCTTCCGCAAGGCGCTTCTGCGCTATGCGAAGGTGCGGAGAAGCCTCCATTTCGCCAGCGATATCGGCGATCTCTTCCAGGGACACAAAGGTGAAAACCTTGAGGTAATTGATCACGTCGGCATCAGAAGTATTCAGCCAGAATTGATAAAAGCTGTACGGGGACGTCTTGGCCCGATCTATCCATACAGCGCCACCGGACGTTTTGCCGAATTTGGTCCCGTCGGCCTTGGTGATCAGCGGCAAGGTAAGGGCGTAACTCTCCTTGTTTAGCTTTCTGCGGACCAGATCCATCCCGGAAATTATGTTGCCCCACTGATCGCTGCCACCAATCTGCAGCGAGCAGTCGTAATGCTCCGCCAACTCCTGGTAGTCCAAGGCCTGAAGCAGCATATAGCTGAACTCTGTATAGGAGATTCCCTCGCCATCCCGGTCGAGCCGGGACTTAACGGATTCGCGCTGGATCATCGTGTTCACCGAGAAGTGCTTACCTACGTCGCGAAGAAAACCGATCACGTCCAGCTTTGCCGTCCAGTCAAGATTGTTGGCCATGATCGCGGGATTGTTTCCTTCGAAGTCGACAAAACCTTCCACCTGGTCGCGAATCCGTTCCACCCAACCGGCAACCACTTGGTCGCTGTTGAGGCTGCGCTCGTCGCTGCGTCCGGAAGGGTCACCGATCAACCCCGTGGCGCCACCCAGCAGCAGAATGGGACGGTGGCCAAAAACCTGAAATCGCCGCAAGGTGATCAGCGGCACGAGATTGCCGATGTGCAGGCTGTCCGAAGTGGGGTCGAAGCCGCAGTAGAGCGTTCGTGACCCACCCGAAAGATGACGGGCCAGACCCGCCTCATCAGAAACCTGGGCCACGAGCCCTCGTTCACGCAACTCTTCCAGGAGGGTTCGAGACATTGAATGTCCAGCCCGTTTAAACCGCATATGCAGGGAGCCGGCACCTTACCAGAAGCGCCGCTTCCCCCAAAGCATGACCCCGCCGGCGGAGCCTACGCGCCGCAAGGGTTTTCAAGCCAACGGAAATCCATATACTAGACCGGGTGGTGGGATGGATTTCACATACAGCTCCTAAATCCTCGTTTTAGAATAAGAATTGGCAGCAGACATTGACTCTACAGCCACCAGCGGGACTGGCGTCCCGTCCCATGATTAATGGCTATTAATTAATGACAAGGATGTTATAGGCGGTCGTGAACCCTGGTAGATTCCCAAGACCCCACCTGTATCTGGCGTGCGCCCTAGCGCTCTCGCTCGTCATCGTCGCTGTAAGCAGGCTAACCGAGGCAGAACAGCGCTTTACCACTGACGCGGTGCTTCAGGACCTCCAGAAAGAGCCCGACCTGGAGACAAGCCTCGACAAAAACATAGCCGCTGCGCCTCAACCTGGCACCGCTAACGCTGCCGGAGCAGACGCGGCGCCAACCACACAGACGGAAGACATCTCGCCCGAGCACCCCGAAAGGCGACCTGCCGAAACCCCGGATGAACCTTCGTCGGTTTCCGAGCACCTGGGCGCGAAATCTGTCACCGCCGCAACCAGAACCACCGACGCCCGCGTGAAACCGGGTGACAGCCTGTCGCGAATATTCAAGCGGGAAGGCATCTCGGCTCGGGAACTTGCCCTGTTGCTGGAAAGCAAACCTCTGGGACAACGCCTGAAAAGTATCTTCCCGGGTCACGACTTCCGCTTCACCCTGGCAGCAGACGACACCTTGATGAAGCTCGTGTACACGCCGGGTCCCCTGGAAACTCTGGAGTTCGAGCGAGTCGGAGAGACCTTCATAGGCCGCGAGGTGGTCAAGGAACCGAAGAAAACGTCCGCCTACAAGCACGGCACCATCGATCACAGCCTGTTCGTCGCAAGCCAGCGGGCCGGCCTGGACGATGCCTTGACCATGCGGCTGGCGCAGATCTTTCAATGGGACATCGATTTCGTCCTGGACATACGCCAGGGGGACGAATTTTTCGTCCTGTTCGAGGAGCTCTACATCGACGACGAGTTCATAGGCCACGGTGAAATCCTTGCCGCGGAGTTCGTCAACCAGAAGCAGAGCTACAAGGCGATTCTGTACAGAAACGACCGGGGAGATTCCGACTACTACAATCCGGAAGGCAGTTCCATGCGAAAGGCGTTTTTGCGGGCGCCGCTGGAGTTCTCCAGGGTAAGCTCCAACTTCAACCTGCGCCGCGTTCACCCGCTCTTCAAGCGGGCCATGCCCCATCGCGGCATCGACTACGCGGCACCCAGTGGGACGCCGATACTGGCCGCCGGCGACGGTCGGGTAAAAACAGCCTCCCGGAAGCAGGCCAACGGCAACTACGTCGTTCTGCAGCACGGGGAACAATTCGTTACCAAGTACCTGCACCTGTCCAAATTCGCTCGCGGCGTAAAGGCTGGATCGCGCGTCAGTCAGGGGCAGGTTATCGGCTACGTTGGCGCAACGGGGTGGGCAACCGCTCCCCACCTCCACTACGAGTTTCTGGTCAACGGCGTGCACAAGAATCCACGCACGGTCACGCTGCCGGACGCGGAACCCATCCCGTCTCATGAAATGGAACGGTTTGCCGAACGCACGGAGCCGCTGCTCAGCCTTCTGGACAACTTCAAACAGCAGAGACAGGTCGCGCTGGTCCAGTGACCGGACGCCTCTATGTAGGAGCCATATCCGGCACCAGCGTTGACGGGCTGGACCTTGCGCTCCTGGAGGTTGATGAGGCTCCGCGCCTGCACGGCGCACGAACGTTCGACCTGCCCGAGGCACTGCGTGGGACGCTGCTGTCCTTGGGCCAGCCCGGGAATGACGATATCGATACGCTGGGCCGTGCAGACCGGGCTCTGGGAAGCTTCATCGGCGACGCCGTAAACGATTTTCTGGACGAACACAGTGTGACAGCGGGCAATGTTACGGCTATCGGCAGCCACGGCCAGACCGTTCGCCACCGTCCCGAAGGCGATCAGCCCTTCACCCTGCAGATCGGCGACCCGAACCGGATCGCAGAGCGGACGGGCATCACCACGGTGGCGGACTTCCGCCGGCGGGACATGGCCGCGGGTGGCCAGGGTGCGCCGCTGGTACCGCCCTTTCACGAAGCCCTCTTCAGAAGCTCCAACGAAGATCGAGCAGTCCTGAATATCGGCGGCATTGCCAACCTTACGCTTCTGCCAGCAGATTCGGCTCGTCCTATCAGCGGTTTCGATACCGGGCCGGGAAACGGACTGATGGACGAATGGATACAGAAGACGCGTCAAGAACCATTCGACCAGCAGGGCGCCTGGGCCGCCGAGGGCCAGGTGAACGACGAGCTTCTGAAGGTGCTGCTGGCCGATGCCTATCTGCATCGGCCACCGCCGAAAAGCACAGGTCGCGAACACTACAATCTGCAATGGTTGGCAAGCTTGAATTCAGAGCTTCCAGCGGGCGCGGCCGATACCCAGGCCACCCTGTGCGCCTTTACCGCAGAATCCGTGGCGCAAGCGCTTCATCGCTGGGCGCCCGGAATCCGGCGCGTGCTGGTCTGCGGGGGAGGCAGGCTCAACAGAACCCTCATGCAGGCGCTGTCGGAAAGCGCCAATCTGCCCGTGACGACCACAGATGCAGAGGGATTCGACGGTGACAGCATCGAGGCTGCCGCCTTCGCCTGGTTAGCCCACCAGACAATCAGCGGCCTTCCAGGTAACGAACCTTCCGTGAGCGGAGCCAGCGGCTACCGGGTGCTGGGCGCCGTTTATCCCGGGTTGCCCCGCTGAGACAGGACGGGCATCGGCTCGGACTTCAGATTGCGAAAGAGTTGCCGCAACCACAGGTCGCGGAGGCGTTCGGATTGGCTATCAGGAATTGTGCGCCCTGCAGATCCTCTTTGTAGTCCACTTCCGCACCGGCCAGATACTGATAGCTCAACGGATCAACGAGCAGGGTGACGCCATTGCGCTGAACGACGGCGTCGTCCTCCGCAACATCCTCATCGAAGGTGAAGCCGTACGAAAAACCGCTGCAGCCCCCGCCGGTTATGAACACCCGCAGTTTGAGCTCAGGATTGCCTTCGGCATCCATCAGCGTCCTGACTTTCGCTGCAGCGCTGTCCGACAGTGCTATTTCCGTCTGCATGACTTTCTGACGTCTGGTTACCCAAATAAGTTACGGCCGGAGATATCAGAAACGGCTTCTGGCCGTCAAGATACTTCGGCTAATACCACCACCGGCGAGCACGCGGTGCCGCCCGTCATTCCGGCTCGGAGGCCTCAGTGCCTGCCTCAGCGGGGAACGGGTGAACATTCTCCGTCCCAACTTTCTCGTCGTGCACCAGCTGTCCGTCCACCATTGCGCCCAGCTGCATCTCGATGAGCTTATAGTACACATTCCCTTTGACCCGCGCCTTCGTCGCAAGTTCGACCTTGGTCGATGCAAATACATCGCCCTCAATGTGGCCATTGATGACCACATGAGGGACATGAATCTGACCATTCACCGTGCCACCCTCGCTGACAATGACCGTGGCCTTGGCGTCGGGACTCGCATAGACATTGCCGTTGATGACGCCGTTCACGAACAGCTGATCCGTGAAGCGAACGTCTCCGTTCACCTCGGTATGCGCCGCAATCAGAGTAACGCCCTTGTCAATTTTGATTTTTGCCATCGAAGTATTACCTCTTGCAGCGGCCCGTTTTCCGGCCCATTTTATCTAGCATAGCCGCCCGGCATCATCCTGCGTTCAAGGCCCACCGAAAACTTCGTTGCAAAGCATCAGCAGATCTACCTCTGGGCGTGGCGGCAACGACCACCAGTTCCGGCCTGAAACCGTCTGGCAGGCTGATCAGCCCTGTGACGTTCTGGAAATAGCGAAACTTGAACTTCAACGGATAGACATCCTGCTCTCCCAGGTCTGCCAGGGACAGCGATTCTTCCTTTTCGCCATCATCAGCCTGGACCCATCCCTGAACAGACAGCTCTACAGCCCCCTGCACCCAGTCACGCCGCACGACTGCCTGGGTCAACAGCACTCGAAAGGCATATTGATTGTCTTCTTCCGCAGGGTGGAGCTCGAAATCGGAAATCTGCAGACCCTTGGCCAGGCTCGAGGGCGCCATGAGGCTCTTGTAGAAGACTACCTCTTCCTCCAGCACCGCGACCGCGTCCCTCAGTTCGCTGATCCGGCTCCTCAACGACTGGGACGCTTGCTCATTAACGGTCTGTGCCAGCCTGGCGTCGACGAGGTCCCCGTTCAGCTGCGTGATCTTCGCTCTGTGCGCCTGATCCAGTGCCTCCAGCGAGGACGTGTAGCTGCCGTCCAGCAGGGCGGTTTCACGCCCCAGCCAGTAGCCGAAAGCCACCGCGGCGCAGACGACCACCATCACGCCGGCACGAACCAGGTAGCGCCGCCAGGGGCTTTCAGTGACCAGGATGTAGCGACTGTCAATCATGCGGGATATGAAACCCAGGCTCGTCATCTGCCATCGTCAGTTAGGAAGCTTATACTAGAAGCTAGTTCCCACCAGTTTAAGGGATCGGGTAATCCCGGGGAGAGCCGCTGCCCAAGCTACGCGAATACCTGTCTGTAGGCTTCTTTCGGCAGCGCCTGGCCAGCGCAGATGCCTTGCCTCAGCTGGCCCTGATGGCAATCGCCGCAGGTCTGTTCACCGGGGCCGTGCTTCTGGTGTTCAGAACCGCCGTGGACCTTACCCTGCGTCTGTGGCTGCTGCCCGACGGCGCCGAAACCTTTGAAACGCTGGGCTACACCGAACGCCTCGCCCTGCCGGTGATGGGCGCCGTGCTCCTGGGCATCCTGCTCAGCTGGCTGCCCAACGAAGCGCGCAGGGTAGGCGTGGTTCACGTGATGGAGCGTCTGTCCCGGCATCAGGGCTACATGCCGCTCCGTAACGCCTTGGTGCAGTTCTTCGGCGGCATCATCGCGCTGATATCCGGCCAATCCGGCGGCAGAGAAGGCCCTGCCATCCACCTGGGCGCTGCCAGTTCCAGCCTGCTGGGTCAGGCTTTCGAGCTGCCCAACAACAGCATTCGCACGCTGGTGGCCTGCGGTACCGCAGCCGCCATCGCAGGCTCGTTCAACACGCCCATTGCCGGGGTCATCTTCGCAATGGAGGTAGTCATGATGGAATACACCATCGGGTCCTTCATTCCGGTGATCATCGCGGCTGTAACCTCAACGCTGTTGACCCACTATTTCATCGGCGACGAGCCCGCCTTCATGGTGGCCCCACTGCAACTGCACTCGCTGGCAGAGATTCCGTACGTTGCGCTGGCAGGCGTCATCATCGGCTGTGTGGCTGCCGGCTTCATCCAGCTGGTGCAGCTCTTCGCCCGATTGAACCACTGGCCGTTCTGGGCTCGCGCGCTGCTGGCTGGCGCCATCACAGGCCTGACTGCCGTCGTCACGCCCGAAGTCATGGGGGTGGGGTATGACACCGTCAACGCCGCCATGATGGGTGAGCTGGCGATCTACACGCTGATGGGCATCACCCTGATGAAGTGCCTTTGCAGCGCCGCCGCCGTTGGGCTCGGAATTCCCGTCGGCCTCATCGGGCCCACGTTCGTGATCGGCGCGGCGGTAGGAGGCATCCTCGGAATTCTCGGCGGTTACCTGCAACCGGGCGAGGGGACCATGGAAATCACTTCCCAGGGGTTTTACGTGATGCTGGGCATGGCTGCGATGATGGCCGCGGTGCTGCAGGCGCCGCTGGCGGCCCTGATGGCGGTCATGGAGCTCACTGCAAACCCCAATCTGATCCTTCCCGCCATGCTCATCATCGTCGTCGCAACGCTGGTGACCGGGGTGGGCTTCAGACAGAAATCCGTTTTTCTTTCGACCCTCAATACCCTTGGCCTGCAATACCCACCGAATCCAGCCACGCTGCATCTGCAAAGGGCCGGCGTCGCCGCCATCATGGAACGACGCTTCGCCCGTCTGAACTTCATCTGCCCGAGAAGCGAGGTGGAAAACGCGCTGCTGAGCAAGCCTCGATGGATCGTCGTGGAAACCGGCCCGGGGGACGTTAGATGCGTGCTCAGCGCCCCCGACCTGCAGGTTTTCATGGACGAAAAGGGCCAACAGCTTAATGATATCCCCCTGCTGCGCATCCCTGCGCAGAGGCTGGATATCGCCAACGTCGACTATCGTGCGACCATCCAGGAAGCCCAGGATGCCATTCAACCTGCCGGCGTGGAGGCGCTTTGCATCCGACGGACTTCTGCACCGATGATCGCTTCCGTCATGGGCGTCATAACCCAGGACGACATCGACAACTACCGGGAAATCATCCCATGAGCACCGGTTATCTCTGGATCAAATCGTTTCACATCATCGGCGTGGTGTGCTGGTTCGCCGCTCTATTCTATCTGCCGCGCCTGTTCATCTATCACACCGGGACACCAGATCAGGCCGGTCAGGATCGCTTCAAGGTCATGGAAGCGAAGCTGTACCGGGTAATCATGCGCCCCTCCATGATCATTTCTCTGGTCTTTGGCATCTGGATGCTCATACTTGGCTGGTCCGCGTTTGCCTCCAGCGGCTGGCTGTGGCTCAAACTGGCGGGCGTGGCGGTGCTGCTGGGTTATCACCACTACTGCGCTCGAATCGTCCGCCGGCTGGCAGCCGACCAGAACCCCCACAGCGAAAAGTTTTACCGGGTATTCAACGAGGTTCCCGCGCTATTGCTTATACTCATTGTCATCCTGGTCGTCGTTAAGCCTTTTTGAGGCACACTATGCAAAGAAACAGATCTGCGGAACTGATTACCCGCGCCGCACGCAGCATCCCCGGCGGTGTGAACTCACCCGTGCGCGCCTTCAAGGGCGTGGGCGGTACGCCAGTTTTCTTCGAGCACGGAGAGGGTGCGTACCTCACTGATGTGGACGGCAATCGCTACGTCGACTACGTGGGCTCCTGGGGCCCGATGATTCTCGGTCATGGGCAACAGGCCGTGGTAGAAGCCGTAAAAACGCAGGCCGACAAAGCCCTGGGCTTTGGAGCACCTACCGAACTCGAGATCGAGCTTGCAGAGCTGGTGGTGGATATGGTGCCGGGCATCGAGAAGGTTCGCATGGTGAACTCCGGCACCGAGGCCACCATGTCGGCGATCAGGCTGGCCCGTGGCTACACAAAGCGGGATCTCATCGTCAAGTTCAACGGCTGCTACCACGGGCACTCCGACGCCCTGCTGGTTAAGGGCGGTTCCGGTTTGCTCACCCTGGGCATTCCAAACTCCGCCGGCGTCACTGAGGCCGTGGCCGCGCAGACGCTGACCCTGCCCTTCAATGACCTGCAGTCGGTGGAGGACGTGTTCCGCACCTATCCCGGCCAGATTGCGGCCATCATCCTGGAGCCGGTTGCCGGCAACATGGGCTGCATACCCCCGAATCCCGGATTTCTGGACGGTCTGCGCGCCATGACCCATGACCACGGGGCGCTGCTGATCTTCGATGAGGTCATGACAGGGTTCAGAGTTTCCCGAGGGGGCGCACAGCAACTTTACGGCGTCGATCCGGACCTGACGACCCTGGGCAAGATCATCGGCGGCGGGCTGCCGGTCGGGGCCTTCGGAGGCAAAGCCGAGATCATGTCTCATATCGCGCCCGAAGGTAACGTGTATCAGGCAGGCACCCTGTCGGGAAATCCTCTGGCCATGGTTGCCGGCCTCACCACGCTTCGAGCGCTGGACGAATCCCTGTACGAAAAGCTGGAGGCCGCCACCGGACAGCTTTGTTCGGGTCTCCAGGCCGCCGCCGACCGCTATGGTATTCCCGTACAGATCAACAGCGTTTGCGGCATGTTCAGCGTCTTTTTCACCAGCAACCCGGTAACCGGCTTCGAAAACGTGGCAAACTCCAACGTCGAGATGTTCAACCGCTTTTTTCATTCGATGCTGGACGAAGGCGTCTACCTCGCCCCTTCCGCTTTCGAAGCGGGATTCTTGTCCGCTACACACGATTCAGCGGCGCTGGAAACCACCCTGAAGGCCGCAGAGATCTCTTTCGCCGGCCTGGCCTGAGCCACTCACTCTCCGCACCCCAACGCAGAACAGGAGCAAACACCTATGTACGACGTCTATGGCCTGGGAAACGCGCTGGTCGATATGGAATATCGCGTGGAGGACAGCTTTCTGCATCGCCACGGCATCGCCAAAGGACATATGACGCTCGTAGAGGAAGAGCGGCTGGAGGCTCTGGTAGTGGACCTGGAGGCCTACCAGGCCGAACGATTGAGCGGCGGATCCGCCGCGAATTCTATTCTTGCGGTCCAGGGTTTCGGTGGCCAGGCCTTCTACTCGTGCAAGCTGGCTGAAGACGATACGGGCGCGTTCTTTCTCGATGATCTGAACGCGGCAGGGGTACGAACCAACCACAACGCAAGCAGCAGCGCGGGAAAGTCGGGTCGCTGCCTGGTACTCGTGACCCCGGACGCCGAACGTTCGATGAATACGTTTCTGGGCGTCTCAACGAAACTCGGCATTCCCGAGATCGACGAGTCTGCCCTGGCATCTGCCCGTTACTTTTACGTGGAAGGATATCTGAGCTCATCGCCCGATAGCCTGGCCGCGGCAGTGGCCTGCCGGGACCTCGCCGAGCAGTCCAAGGTAAAGACCGCCATCAGCCTGTCCGACCCCAGCATGGTCGAGTTCTTCCGCGGCAACCTGGAGCAGATCCTCGGCAACGGGGTCGACCACCTGTTCTGCAACGAAGAGGAGGCGCTGAGCTGGGCCGGAACAGACAGGCTCGACATAGCCGTCAATGAGCTCAAGGATATCGGCAGATCGTTGAACATTACCCTGGGCAAGCGGGGCTCGCTGTCGGTGTCCGGCCATCACCAGGAGCTGGTTCCCGGATATGAGGTTCGGGCGGTGGACACCAACGGTGCCGGCGACATGTACGCGGGCGCCTGCCTGTACGGCTGGATCAGCGGCATGGACTCGACGGAGGCCGCCGCGTTCGGCAATTTTTCCGCCGCCCAGCTGGTCCAGCAGTACGGCGCCAGGTTGCGCCGGATCGAAGACTACGGGCGTACGCTGACCCAGTTCAAATCCGCACCGGCATCGGGTCTGCAAGGATAATCTCGTCAGGGCGGATGCTGCAGCCCAGCGCGAGCACCTCCACGCCTGAATCCACAGCCAGCCGAAGCGCCTGCGCGTAGTCGGGGTCGATTTCCTCCGCAACGGTCGCATACCTGATACCCGTATGCTGGACGCAGAACACCAGGGCTGCGCGATCTCCAGCGCGGCGCCGAGCCCGCAGAGCAGCCAGATGCCGCTGCGCCCGCTGGCTGACCGCATCCGGAAAGGCACCTCGGCCGCCTGACAGACACAGCGTCATGCTCTTGACTTCCAGCCAGCAAACCTCCGAACCTGAACGCAGGCAGAAATCGAAACGACCGCTTTCTCCAGGGATCGCGACTTCGCGACTGATCTCGGCAAAGTGGCCGAAGCCCGCAAGCCGCGCGTCGCCAAGGGCCTCGGCGACGAGGCCATTGGCCCGGGCCGTGTTGACCCCGACTCTTCCGGCGTCTGTGCAGACCACTTCAAGGGTGTGAGCATACTTTCGTTTGGGATTGTCCGAACGGGAATACCAGACCTCAGAGCCGGGATCCGCACAACCGGTCATTGCACCCGTGTTGGGACAATGCATGGTCAGTACCGCGCCGTCGGCCGCCTCCACGTCGGCAAGAAATCGTTTGTAGCGCCTCAAGAGCCGTCCTTTCTGGAGCGGCGGCTGGAGCCTCACGAAACACCCCAATCACCCAGCGCACGGGCGATGCGCTGAAGACCCAGCGCGATGTCGTCCTCCCCCGTCGTAAAAGCGAATCGCACGTAGCGGGACGCCTCGTGATCGCCAAAGTCGATGCCCGGCGTCGCAGCGACCTGATATTCCTCCAGCAGTCGCCAGCAGAAATCCAGCGAATCGATGCCGAACACGGATACATCCGCGTACAGATAGAATGCGCCCGCGGGGCGCACGGGTAACCGGAAACCAAGGGCTTCCAGGCCATCAGCAAGCTGAACCATCCGTCGGGCATAGGATTCTCTGCGCGACTCGTGCACCGCCATGGCCGCGGGCTCCAAGGCGGCCAGCGCCGCGTGCTGTGACAGGCTGGGCGGGGAAATGAAAAGGTTCTGGGCCAGGCGGGCAACACCATCCAGAGCCTGCTCGGGAACCACCATCCACCCCAACCGCCAGCCGGTCATGCCGAAATACTTGGAAAAACTGTTCAGAACGAAGGCGTCATCCGTCACCTCGAGCCCGCTGCGATACTCGGGTTCCGACCCGTAGACCAGGCCCTGGTAAATCTCATCGATGATCAGAAAACCCTCGCGCCGGGCGACGCTGCGGGCCACTTCCAGGAGCAGCTGCCGGGGCAGAACAGCACCCGTCGGGTTCGCCGGGGAGGCCACAAGCACCCCTCTCGTGCTGGCGCTCCAATGGCCTTCGAGCTGTTCGAGGCTGAATTGAAAGCCGGCGGATGCGTCAAGGGGAATGCGCACGGCAACACCGTTCACCAGCCCGACGAAAACCTCGTTGCACGGGTACCCGGGATCCGTGAGCAGCAGCTCATCACCAGGATCAAGCAGCAGGGCCGAGAGCAGCATGAGCCCGGCGCTGGCACCGCTGGTAACCACAACCCGGTCCGGCGAAATCTGAAGGCCGGCTGTCTCCGCATAATGGGCGGCGATTCTGGCCCGCAGTGGGGGAATGCCCAGGGCCTGGGTGTATTTTGTGGCGCCTCCGGTCAGGGCCGCGTGACCCGCTTCGATGATGGAGGGCGCGGTGGGGAAATCCGGCTCTCCCACCTCCAGATGCACCACCCGGTGGCCGTCGGCTTCGAGCACCTTAGCCCTCTCCAGCAGTTCGACAACCCGGAAGGGAGACACGGTTTCTATCCTGCGGGCAAACTTCACGGCCAGCCTCCATCGTTGAATGCGGCGCTTTCACAGCGGCAAACGCTCAATAAAAAGTTCATCGGACTATATGGCCAACCTTAAGCGGTTCTGGTAGTTTACGCGCCCTTCCAGTTTCGGGCGGCAAACCCCGATCTGTCCATCTCCTTGGATTCAAGACGCAGAGACTAGCAGACATGGCGGCATCAGCAGGCAAGAAGACGGGTACCAGGGCGGGCACCAAAAAGGTGGCGAGCAAGACCAAAAAAGCAAAGACCCCAGCATCCAAGACCAAATCAGCAAAGGCCAAGGTTCCGAGCAAAGCCAAAGCGAAGGCCAAAACGAAGGCCAAAACGAAGGCCAAAGCGAAGGCCAAAGCGAAGGCCAAAACGAAGACCAAAGCTAAAGCCAAAGCGAAGACCAAAACCGCACCCAAGGGCAAAGCGGCCTCGAAGCAATCTGCGCGCAAGACAAGCACCGCCGCTAACCGCACCGCCAAGAAGACACCTGCAAGGACCGCAAAAGCTAAATCCATGAAAGCCAGCACAAAGTCCACACCGACGAAGAAACCGGCCACCAAGAAGACTGCCAAAGCAAAAACCGGGGCGGCGAAGGCGAAAGTCGCTGCGGCAAAGAAAACGTCAGCGCGAAAAGCAGCACCCGGCAAGCCCTCCGCAAAGAGGAAGGTCACGGCAAAGAGCCGCGTCGCGGCGCCTTCGCGGCCATCCACACGCTCGATAGACTCGCCCTTCCGGTCATTTACTCCCCACGAGCCGAAGAAGGGTGAGAGCTACATGAGCGAGATCCAGATCGCTCACTTCCGGAACATCCTCATGCAATGGCGCCAGGATCTCATGGAAGAAGTGGACCGAACCGTTCACCACATGCGTGATGAGGCTGCCAACTTCCCGGACCCCGCTGACAGAGCCACCCAGGAGGAAGAGTTCAGCATCGAGCTGCGTACTCGCGACCGGGAGCGAAAGCTGATCAAGAAGATCGATCAGACGCTGGAGCGGGTGGATCAGCGGGATTTCGGATACTGCGACACCTGCGGCGTGGAAATCGGGCTGCGCCGGCTCGAGGCTCGACCGACCGCGACGCAGTGCGTGGACTGCAAAGCTCTGGACGAAATCAAAGAGCGGCAGCTCCACGGCTGAGCCATGACTCGCGGAGCGGGCCGGTTTGCGCCATCTCCTACCGGCCCCCTGCATCTGGGTTCTCTGCTGGCCGCTACAGCCAGCTATCTGGACGCACGTATCCACGGCGTAGCCTGGCTGATCCGCTTTGACGACCTGGATGCGCCCCGAAACCAGCCCGGGGCCGAAGACCACATTCTGCGGGCTCTGGAAGCCCACGGCCTGCGCTGGGACGCTTCGATCATCAGGCAGAGCGAAAACGTGGACGCCTACGAGGCGGCTTTGACGGACCTGGCCAACAGGGGGCTGCTGTTCTACTGCAACTGCTCTAGGCGCAGCGTTGCTCAGAAACCGTTTTACCCCGGGACCTGCCGGCACAGAAAGCTCGTCACCGCGGACTGCGCGGTGAGAATTCTGGTGGACGATGCGGTGGCGGAGTTCGACGACATGGTCAGGGGCTTCCAGCAGGAATCGCTCGCCCGTACATCAGGAGATTTCATTGTCCGGCGCCGGGACGGGATCATCGCCTACCAGCTTGCCACCGCTGTGGACGATGGCGCCCCGGAAATCGGCAGGGTAATCCGGGGCAACGATCTGCTGGGGACCACGGGGCGTCAGACCTTCCTGATGTCGAAGCTCGGATTGCAACCGCCTCTATACGGTCACATACCCGTGCTGGTGAACGCGGCAGGCCAGAAGCTGTCCAAACAGTCCCACGCCGAACCCTTGCATGCCGAGGATCCAGAGGCGAATCTACGCCGCGTGCTGAGCTACCTGGGCCTTCCGGAGGATACAGAATCGACCGGGTGCGGTTGCGAGGTGGTGCTGGAACGGGCTGCCGAATCCTGGTTTCTTGCCAGATTGCCCGACACCGAAGCCATTGAGATCCCGTGAGTCTCAGTTGGGCCTTTGCTACTATCCTCGGCCATGACGCAGGTACTAATCGTCGAGCCCGACAGCAGCCAGAGGGGCCGATACCGGCAGATCCTAGAGGACGGTGGCTTCGTCGTCGTCGAGCACCCATCGGAAGACCTGCCGATATCTGTTTCCAACGATCTGCTGGCATCCTGCCACTGCATCATCGCCAACGCAGCCAGTGGCCTCCTGTCGATGGCAGAGACCATCCCCGTCATCGTCGTGACCGCAGATCCGGACGTACGCGAGGCGGTGGCCGCCATGAAACGCGGCGCCCAGGATTACCTGCCGTTGCCTTTTTCCGCTGAGGAGCTGATTGCCGCTGTCGAGCGCGGTGTGGCGACGGGCCGGGTGAAATCCATCCACAGCGGGTTGACCGAACCGCTACCGATTCTGGGATCAAGCCCGGCAATGCGCGACCTGATGCACCGAATTGCCAAGGTTGGACCAACGGATTCCACCGTGCTGATCCGGGGTGAATCAGGCACCGGTAAGGAGCTGGTCGCCAGAGCCATTCACGGCTCCAGCCGCAGAAGCCAGTCCCCCATGATCTCGCTGAATTGCGCGACCCTGCCGGCTCAGCTGATCGAAACCGAATTGTTCGGCTACAGCTCGTCAGACGAGGATCCCCAGAAGACCCGGCGGGGCCTCGTCGAAGCGGCCAACGGTGGGACGATCTTCCTCGATGACATTGGAGAGTTGAGCATCGAAGCACAGGCCCGGCTGCTGAGGGTGCTGCAGGCGGGGGAAGTGAGGCCATTCGGCTCGGCACAGAGCTTTCCGATCAACGTGAGGCTCATCGCGGCTACCCAGCGGGACTTGGAAAAACTCATTAGAAACGACCAGTTTCGCGAGGATCTGTACTACCGGCTCAATGTCGTTGCGCTGGAAATTCCACCGCTGAGGGAGCGGGAAGAGGACGTTCTGCTGCTGGCGGCGGCGATACTGGAGCGGACGCAGCAGCGGCTCGGGAAGACCGGCATCGGCATCAGCGGGAATGCCCGAAGAGCGCTGCTGGACTACCACTGGCCCGGCAACGTACGGGAACTGGAAAATGCCATCGAGCGGGCTGTGATTCTTTGCGACGGCTCCGCCATCGACGCGGAGATGCTGGCGATCAAAATTCCCGGATCATCTGCCGCGGAGGCTGTGGAGGCGGGTCACGCCCAAACATCACTGGAAGATTATTTCGTCAGCTTCGTCCTCGCAAATCAGGATCAGTGTACCGAAACAGAGCTCGCGGAAAAGCTCGGCATCAGTCGCAAGAGCCTCTGGGAAAGACGTCAGCGGCTGAATATCCCACGCAAGAAAACCCGTAATCGCGGCCCGCGGAGAGAACGCCCCGCGGATGCGGAAAGCGCAGCGCCGACGGACACCCGATCCGATGGCAATCCCGGGGGAGAACCCGCATGAGCGGTCAGACAGGCGCGAATCAACCCAGACGCCTGGCCGCCGCTGAGCACGGCCTGGGCACGTCGGACGTGGACCCAGACGCTCTGCACCTGATGGAACAGTTGCGATCCGCCGGTTACCAGGGCCTGCTGGTCGGGGGATGCGTTCGCGATCTGCTGCTGGGCTTGACCCCGAAGGATTTCGACGTGGCCACCGACGCAACGCCGGAGGAAGTGAAGCAGCTGTTCCGACGTTCCAGGATGGTCGGGCGTCGCTTCCGGATTACCCACGTTCGCTACGGCCGCAATATTTTCGAGGTTTCGACGTTCCGCAAGGCTGAGGCCGAAGCACAGGACGAAAGACGCCATTCAGACTCGGGGCTGATCCTTCGCGACAACGTCTGGGGGACGCTGGAAGAAGACGCGTTTCGCCGGGACTTCACCATCAACGCCCTTTTCTACGATCCCGAGACCGAGGAGATCGTGGACTACGTCGGCGGTCTGGACGACCTGGAGAACCGCCGCCTTCGGTTCATCGGCCACGCGGACGTCCGGTTGAGGGAAGACCCCGTGCGGATACTGAGGGCCATCCGATTTGTGGCCAAGCTGGATTTCGCCCTTGATCCGGCGATCGAAGCTGCCATACCGGAGACCGCAGAACAGCTGGCGGCCATACCGCCCGCACGGCTGTTCGACGAGGTGTGCAAACTGTTTATCTGCGGCAGAGCCGAGGCCGCCTGGGCATTTCTCGCTCCCACGCCCTTACGCAGCGCGCTGTTCCCGTGCACATCACCCGAGGATCCGTTTGTGCGATTGGCAATGCGGAATACCGACGCCCGCATCGCCGTGGACAAGCCGGTCACCCCCGGGTTCCTGCTGGCGGTGATACTCTGGCAGGATTACCTGGCCCGATACGTTGAACTTACGGCAGATCACAAGCCGGCAGAGGCCCGGAGCGGCGCTGCCGCAGGCGCGCTGGGCTTCCAACAGGAGATCATCGCCATACCCAGGCGCTTCTCACAGTTCGTCAGGGACGTCTGGTCCCTGCAGGACAGATTGGAACGCCGCCAGCCCCGCTCCATCCTCCGCGTCTACGAGCACGCAAGGTTCCGTGCCGCTTACGATTTTCTCGCGCTGCGCGCAGACGCGGGTGAACCGCTTCAGGAGGCCGCCGATTGGTGGACACGCTTCCAGGAGTGCGATCGCGGTGCCCAGGAAAACATGGTGGAGACGTTGCGCGGTCAGAAGACGGCCGGTGAGGGAGGCTCCCGCCGCCGTCGGCGGCGGCGCCGAAACAGGCCCAAGCAAGCACAGGCTGACAGCAACGGTTGAACCCTGTGCGACCCGGGTACATTATTGAAGACCGATCGGTCACCCAGGAATCATGATCAGCCAGGCACAGCAGACGGTTACGTCAGACGCCGAGCTGGACGGCTTCATCGGCCAGAAGCTGCGTGATCGAACGTTGCCGAGGTATATCACCGTCGAAGGCCCGATCGGCGTCGGCAAGACCACGCTGGCGAGCAAGCTCGCCGATGCCTTCGGCTATCCGCTGCTCCTCGAGCCGTCGATGGAGAACCCGTTCCTGGACCGCTTCTACCGCGAAGGACGCAGACACGCGCTGCCAACGCAGCTGTTCTTTCTGCTGCATCGGGCGCGGCAGATAGCCGACCTGGAACAGGAAGATCTGCTGGGGCCAAACCTGGTAGCAGATTTCCTGATGCAGAAAGACGATCTGTTCGCCAGGATGACCCTGGACGAGAACGAGTACGTTCTTTACCGACAGATCTATGAGAACCTGGAGCTGAACCCGCCTAATCCGGAGCTGGTCATTTATCTGCAGGCGCCGGTCGGCGTCCTGCTCGAGCGCATTCGACGCCGCGGCATCAATTATGAGCGGGAGATCGATTCCGAATACCTCGAGAACCTCAACCAGAGCTACACCGAATTTTTTCACTACTACGACGAGACCCCACTTCTCGTGGTGAACGCGGCGCAGATCGATTTCGCGAACAACCCGCAGCACTTCTCGGAGCTTCTCGATCAGATCCTGGCCATGGACGGGCTTCGCCAGTACTTCAACCCCAACCCGACCCTGCTGTAACGGCTGGCCCGACCGTTGTCCCGACCAGACACATTGCCTGAGTGGAAAGCCCTTACCCGGCTTGCCGCCGACGCTGTAAGGCAACCGCTGGCGGAATGGCTGAATGAAGACAACCGCTTCGAAGCTTTCAGCCTGCAGCTTCCCGCTCTGCTGCTGGACTACTCGAAGCAACGTATTGACGCCCGAATTCTGGAAGCGCTGTTGGACCTGGCTCGGGCACGGGGGATGGATGCAAAGATCCGGGCTCTGTTCGACGGCGAGCCCGTCAACGTTACAGAGAAACGAGCAGCCCTGCATACCGCGCTGAGATCCCCCATCGAGCAGCAGCCCCAGGAAGCCCTGCCTGTCGTCCAACCGACGCTGGCGCGCCTTTCAAAAATCGCACAGCAGGTGCGCGACGGCGAGCATCGGGGCTATACGGGCAAAGCCATTACCGACGTCGTGCACATCGGGATCGGCGGTTCCCATCTTGGGCCCGAGCTGGTGGTAGAAGCCCTGGGGGGCGTTCCCGGCTCAGATCCACGCTGTCACTTTCTGGCCAACGTAGACGGTGCCGCCCTGCACAGCACCCTGGCAGGCCTGCACCCTGAAACCACGCTGTTCATCGTGGTTTCCAAATCCTGGAGCACCCTGGAAACCAGAACCAACGCCGAGTCTGCCCGCAGCTGGTTTCTCGAGAGAACGGGTGATGTGGCTGCCATCACCCGGCACTTTCTGGCCGTGACCGCCAACGTCGAAGCCGCCAAGGATTTCGGCATTCCTGAAGAAAACCTCTATCCGCTGTGGGATTGGGTGGGGGGTCGGTTCTCGTTGTGGTCAGCTGTGGGCCTGCCGATCCTGCTGGCCATAGGGCCCGAAGCATTCGCCGAGCTTCTTCGCGGCGCCCACCAGATGGACGAGCATTTTCGGACGGCCCCTCTGGACCGCAACGGGCCGCTGATCATGGCTCTGCTCAGCGTGTGGAACAGCAACTTCCTCGGCGCTACAAATCACGTCATACTGCCGTACAGCCATCGCCTGCGCGTGCTGCCCGACTACCTTCAGCAGCTGGAGATGGAGAGCAACGGCAAGAGCGTGCATCTGGACGGCAGCCCGGTTCGAATTCACACGATGCCGATACTCTGGGGCGGTGAAGGGACGAACGGGCAGCACGCTTTTCATCAGCTCCTGCATCAGGGCACCCGGGCCTTCAGCGCCGATTTCATCGTCTGCGCCAGCGAGGAAGTGGCTACCCCGCAGAGCACGGGTGTTCACCATCGCTGGTTGCTCGCTAATGCGTTTGCGCAGGCCCAGGCGATGATGAGCGGGCTTCAGGTGCAGGATCCGCACCGTAGGGTGGCAGGCAACAAGGCAACCAGCACCCTGGTTATGGACGAGTTGTCACCCTTCGCAATGGGCGCTCTGCTTGCGCTGTACGAGCACAAAGTATTTTGCCAGGGCATCATCTGGAACATAAACTCGTTCGATCAATGGGGCGTCGAGCTAGGCAAGCAGCTGGCTCCGCCGATCTTCGATCAGCTGGACGGGAAGCCCGCCTTACAACAGGACGCCTCAACCCGGGGACTGATCGAATACGTCCGCCGGCGGCTGGAAAAGCGCCGCAAGCAGGAGGATAAAAATGTCTGAACCTCATCTGTACCCAGTGCCGGCCGCGATCGCGGAACGCTGCTTCATCAACGCTGACCAGTACGAGGCCATGTACCAACGGTCCGTGGAGGACCCCGAGGGTTTCTGGGCGGAACAGGCGGACATATTCATCGACTGGTACGAAAAATGGGACAAGGTCAGCGACGCGGATCTGCCATCCGGCAATGTCAGCTGGTTTTCCGGAGGCAAGCTGAATATCAGCTACAACTGCATCGACCGTCACCTTCCGGAGCGCGCCCGGCAGACGGCCATCATCTGGGAAGGCGACGACCCGACCCAGGATAAAGCGATCACCTATCAGGAACTGCACGACGAAGTCTGCAGGCTGGCTAACGGGCTCAAGGCACGCGGCGTCGCAAAAGGCGACCGGGTGTGTATCTACATGCCGATGATTCCGGAAGCCGCATACGCCATGCTGGCCTGCATGCGTATCGGGGCCGTTCATTCGGTCGTGTTTGGCGGATTTTCGCCCCAGTCACTGAAAGACCGCATTCAGGATTCAGACTGTCGGGTCGTAATCACTGCCGACCAGGGGATTCGCGGCGGACGCGAAATACACCTCAAGCAGAATGCCGAAGAAGCCCTTGCCAAATGCCCCAACGTGCATAGCGTAGTCACGGTCAAGCGCACCGGCGCTAAAGTTCCATGGGCACCGGATCGAGACGTCTGGTACGACGAGCTGACCGCTGCCCAGCCGACCACCTGCGAGCCCGAGGTGATGGATGCGGAAGACCCTTCCTTCATCCTGTACACGTCGGGCTCCACCGGCAAGCCAAAAGGCGTCCAGCACGGCACGGCCGGATATCTTCTGCATGCGGCCATGACCCATAAATACGTCTTCGACTACCACGACGGAGACATCTACTGGTGCACGGCGGACGTAGGCTGGGTTACCGGCCACTCTTACATTGTCTATGGCCCACTGGCCAATGGGGCCATTACCCTGATGTTTGAAGGGGTCCCCAACTATCCCGACGCGTCCCGCTGCTGGCAGGTCGTGGACAAGCACAAGGTCAACATCTTCTACACGGCGCCAACTGCCATTCGCCAGCTGCAGGGTCAGGGCGACGCTTTCGTACAGCAAACATCACGCGCTTCTCTGCGGCTGCTGGGCACCGTGGGCGAGCCGATCAACCCCGAGGCCTGGGAGTGGTATCACCACGTGGTGGGCGATGACCGCTGTCCCATCGTCGATACCTGGTGGCAGACGGAGACGGGCGGCATCATGATCTCGCCCCTGCCAGGAGCTACCGCGCTGAAGCCGGGTTCCGCCACCAGGCCTTTTTTCGGCGTGCAGCTGGCGCTGGTTGATGACAAAGGCAAGATTCAGGAAGCGCCGGAGGCCAGCGGTAACCTGGTTATCACGGCGAGCTGGCCGGGTCAGATTCGAACCGTTTACGGCAACCACCAGCGGGTCATCGACACCTACTACTCGACCTATCCCGGTTTCTATTTCACCGGGGACGCCGCCCGACGAGACGCAGACGGTTACTACTGGATAACCGGGAGGGTGGACGACGTGCTGAACGTGTCCGGGCACAGGATCGGCACCGCCGAGGTGGAAAGCGCCCTGGTCCTGCACGAGGAAATCGCCGAAGCCGCCGTGGTCGGATTTCCGCACCCGATCAAAGGGGAAGGAATCTACGCCTACGTGACCTGCATGGTGGGTTGCAACGAAAGTCCGGAAACGCTGCGCACAGCGCTCGTTGATCTGGTGAGAGCGGAAATCGGGCCTTTCGCCAAGCCGGATGTCATCCAGTTTGCTCCCGGCCTGCCGAAGACCCGGTCAGGCAAGATCATGCGACGGATCCTGCGCAAGATCGCAGCCGAAGATCTCGATAACCTCGGCGATACCTCCACATTGGCAGATCCTTCCGTGGTGGAGGATCTGGTGGAGAACCGCGCTAACCGTGACGCGAACAGCTGACGATCGGAAACCCGTCAGCCGACCCCATCGCCACGCTAGTTATTTCCGGCTAGTTATTTCCGGCTAGTTATTTCCGGCTAGTTATTTCCGGCCAGGCACCAGGCGGCAACCAGCAGAACAAGGGCGCAGCCCCCGGCCAGAATCTGGCCGTGAATGCCCATTCGCTCCGGATTCGACAAAGCGGCCACCATCCCCAGCACAACGCCTGCTGCAAAACCGAAAACGTGGCCAAGAATGTCGGTATTTTCACCTCCCATCCCCGTATAGGCGAGCATGGCAATTCCGGCAAAGACTGGCGCGAAGGCGCGACGCCATCCGCCGCCCCCGGAAGCTTCGTGAGCGCCGCCAGCCGCGGCGCGTCGGCGTAGCAGACCCCGCCGCCAGACGAAGGCGCCCACCAGACCGAGCGTCGCGAAGGTCGCTGTTGATGCGCCAATTGATCGAAAGCCATCGGGCTGGACCATAGCGTTGAGCCCGTTTGCCAGCATCCCGGCCAGCACGACCAGCAGCCAGCCGAACCCGGAACCAAGGTAGCGACCGACAAATAGCCCGAAAACGGCGCCAAACAGCGAGTTGGCGACGATATGGGCCAGATCCGCGTGCAGGGTCATGGCGGTAATGGTGCGCCACCACTCGCCTTCGAGCACCCGTTCGGCATCCATGCCACCAGCGACACGCCAGTCCCAGCCGAATACCTGCTGTGCTTCCAGCGTCGGCAGCAGCCAGATGACCGCCAGATAGCCCAGGACACCGAACCATCCACTGTCTACGGTGTTGAGGACCTCCTGCGGCCGAAGCCGGCGGAAGCGGTTTTCTCTGCAATAAGCATCGAGCTGGCTGGCCGCGGCTTCCCGTCGCTCACCGGGCACCCACAGGCCCCAATGGTGGCCATCGAAAATCAGCCGGTGGTCGATATCCACCGCGGTTAGTACGAGGCTGACTTCCGCCAGCTCGACCCGACTGGCCGCCTGTCGCAGCTGAACCCAATCCGAGGAGGAAGAGAGTCCGGTCATTCGACCGTCACGTCATCATCCGTCGGGCACGGGGCGAGGAAGGAAGGGCGGGCGGAGCGACCTGCAAGAGCCACTCCGCCCGGACCTGCGATGCAGGCCTGCTACCAGATCAAGCGCTCTGCGCGTAGTTGGGCACTTCCTTCATGGACAGCTTGATCCGACCTCGCTGATCGACATCCAGCACAACCACATCGATGGTCTGCCCTTCCTGGATGTAGTCGGTGACCGTCTCCACCCGCTCATCTGCGATCTGTGAGATGTGCAGCAAACCGTCTTTCCCCGGAAGGATGTTTATGAACGCGCCGAAATCGACGATGCGTTCCACCCTGCCGTGATAGATCTTGCCCACTTCGGCTTCTGCCGTGATCTCCTCGATCTTGGCGACGGCCGCCTGCATACCCTCCGCGTCGTCAGCGTAAATACGTACGCTGCCGTCGTCCTGGATATCGATGTCGGCGCCTGTTTCTTCCACGATGGAGCGGATGGTCGCCCCGCCCTTACCAATGATGTCGCGGATTTTGTCCTGCGGCACATTGATGACCCTCATGGCCGGTGCGTTATCTGAAACGGATTCCCGGGACCTGTCGAGCACCTTGTTCATCTCTCCCAGGATGTGCCGTCGAGCTTCCTGGGCCTGATTCAGCGCGATCTCCATGATCTCTTCGGTGATGCCGGAAATCTTGATGTCCATCTGCAGGGCCGTCACCCCCGCATCGGTGCCTGCTACTTTGAAGTCCATATCGCCCAGGTGATCCTCATCACCGAGAATATCCGTAAGCACCGCGTACTTGTTGCCTTCCTTGACGAGACCCATGGCCACGCCGGCAACCGGCGCTTTCATCGGAACGCCGGCGTCCATGAGCGCCAGAGAGGTCCCGCAGACCGTGGCCATGGAGCTGGATCCATTGGACTCGGTAATCTCGGAAACCACCCTGAGGGTATAGGGGAAATCGTCCACATTGGGCAGGACGGCCTCAACGGCCCGTCGTGCGAGTCGGCCATGGCCGATTTCCCGGCGCTTGGGCCCACCCATGAAGCCCGCTTCGCCGACGCTGAAGGGCGGAAAGTTGTAGTGCAGCATGAAGCTGTCTTTATAGGTGCCTTCCAGAGCGTCGATCATGGCCGCATCGCGAAGCGTTCCCAGCGTGCCGACGACGATGGCTTGGGTTTCGCCACGGGTAAACAGGGCCGAGCCGTGCGTCTTGGGCAGCGTGCCCACTTCCACGCTGATGGGGCGTACGGTGCGCAGATCCCGCCCGTCGATGCGAGGCTCACCATTGAGCACGCGCTGTCGAACGATGTTCTTTTCAACCTTGCTGAACATGCCTGCCACATCGTCTGCGGAAAACCGGGCAGCGTCGCCGCCTGATATCTGCTCCACGACCTGCTTGCGCAACTCGCCGACGCGGGTCTGGCGTTCCATCTTATCGGTGATGCGATAGGCATCCCCGAGGCCCGCCTTCACGGCGGAAGATACCGACTCTTCCAGGTCGGCAGGGGCCTCGGCCGGCTGCCAGTCCCAGCGCGGCTTGCCGGCTTCAGCCGCCAGCGCCTTGATGTTGTCGATGGCAACCTGCATCTCCTGATGGGCAAAAAGCACCGCGCCGAGCATCTCGTCCTCGGTCAGCTCCTTAGCTTCGGACTCCACCATGAGCACAGCGTCCTCGGTTCCAGCGACCACCATGTTGAGAGCGGACTCTTTGAGATGCGCATAGCCCGGGTTCAGCATGTACTCGCCTTCCCGGAAACCGACCCGCGCGGCACCGATCGGGCCGTCGAAAGGTATTCCGGAAATGGTCAGAGCCGCGGACGCGCCGATCAGGGCAGGTATGTCCGGATCCTCATCCTTGCCCGCAGACATGACCGTGCAGATCACCTGAACCTCGTTCATGAACCCCTTGGGGAACAGGGGACGCAGAGGTCGGTCGATCAGACGGGAGGTGAGCGTTTCCTTTTCGGAAGGGCGGCCTTCGCGACGGAAAAAACCGCCGGGGATTTTGCCTGCAGCGTAGGTCTTCTCCTGGTAGTTGACGGTCAGCGGGAAGAAAGCCTGGCCCGGGCGGGCCGTTTTCATACCTACGACGGTACAGAGCACCACGGTATTGCCCATGGTCACCATGACGGCCCCTGTAGCCTGTCGGGCTACCTTGCCGGTTTCCAGGGTTACCTGCTGCTCGCCAAACTGAAACTGTTTCGTAACTGGATTCAAAATTATATCTCCTGCCTATCTTTATCTTCGCAAACCAAGCCGGCTGATCAGTTGTGTATAACGGCCGGCGTCTTTGTCTCTCAGGTAATCCAGCAGCTTGCGGCGCTGGTTGACCATGCGTATCAAACCACGTCGAGAATGGTGGTCCTGCTTGTGCTCCTTGAAGTGCTCCTGGAGCGAATTGATGTTGTGTGTCAGGAGGGCGACCTGCACTTCCGGAGAGCCGGTGTCGCCTTTTTCTACCTGATATTCCTGAATGATCTCCGCTTTCTTGACAGCATCTAGTGCCATGTCTTTTTCTCCAATATGCTCAATCAGATACAAGGCGACCGCGCATATTTGCAGTCGCCTCAGTTAGCAACGATCAGGCGCCTTGGAGCAACCCGACCGTCATCCAGAATTTCCCCGACACCGAGAAACCGGGTATCGCCTCCAGTTTCCAGCTCCTGGCACAATCGAACCCAGCCGCTGGATGGTGCATGGGGCACAATAACGGCCTGCCCGCGACACACATAGTAAGCGGTATCGTCGTTCAGCCTGACCTCGGGCCACTGGCTGACAGCGCTGGCAATGGGCAGCAGGAAGCGATCGAGAGAGCCCTCCGGCAGCGCCGCTTCCAGCGTTTCGAAAGTAACGAGGTCGCTCTCGGCGTAGGGACCAGCGCTGCGTCTGCGCAGCGCGACCACGTGGGCTCCACAACCCAGAATCTGCCCGAGTTCCTCAGCGATGGTGCGTATGTAAGTGCCTTTGCTGCAGTGAATCTCCAGTTCCAGCTGATCTTCGTGGAACGCTACCAGCTCGTTGGAGAATATCTTCACGCGGCGGGCTTCTCGCTCGATCTCTATGCCCTGCCGAGCGAGCTTGTAGAGCGGCTGACCCTTATGCTTTATTGCCGAGAACATGGACGGCACCTGATCGATCTCGCCCCGGAAGAACCTCAGCGACTCTTCTATCCGATCGGCATCGACATCGGATACCGGTCGTGTATCCACAATCTTGCCATCGGCATCACCGCTGTCGGTGGCCACACCAAGCTTGATACGTGCCCAGTACTTCTTGTCCGAGGACAGCAGATACTGGGAGAACTTCGTCGCCTCACCAAAACACAACGGCAGGACGCCGGTCGCAAGCGGGTCGAGCGCGCCTGTGTGTCCAACCTTTCTAGCGTTGAACAGCCGCTTGGCTTTCTGCACAGCGTCGCTGGAACTCATGCCCTGGGGCTTGTCGAGCACCAGAATGCCATCGACGCTGCGGCCCATTCTACGCCGCCCCATCCGTGCCCCCTTTCCCTGAGCCATCAAGGCTTCCGATCGGCACCCCGGCGGACGCTTCCTCATCTGACCGAACGGCCTTTTCGATCAGCGCTTCAAGGCGCGGCCCGCTCTCAACCAGCTCGTCATAATGAAATCGAGGTTTAGGCGTCGTGCGCATGCGATGACGTTTTGCGAGCTCTGTCCTCAAGTATCCACTCGCCTTGTTCAGCACGTCGATCAGGGCTACCCGGGAATCCGGAGTGTCCGCGGCGAGAGAGGAGACATATACCTCCGCATAGGACAGATCTTTGCTGACTTTGACGTCGTTGACACTGACCATACCCACTCTCGGATCGCGCATGCCACGCTGAATGATGTCCGCGAGTTCGTCCCGAATGAAGTCGGCCACACGAAGATCACGTCCAAACTCGCGCCCAGAATCCGACATCGGTGCTAAAGGGCTCTTGCCACCTCTTTGGTTTCAAACACCTCGATCAGATCACCTGGCCGCACGTCATTGTAGTTGCGCACGCCAATGCCACACTCGGTTCCCGACCTCACCTCCGACACGTCGTCTTTGAAACGACGCAGCGACTCAAGCTCGCCTTCGAAGATAACGACGTTATCCCGAAGCACCCGGATGGGCTTATTGCGAAATACCGACCCCTCGACCACCATGCATCCGGCCACCTGGCCGTAGCGAGGGGAGCGGAATACGTCTCGAACCTCGGCGATACCGACGATCTCTTCGCGAATCTCCGGAGAAAGCATCCCCGAGAGCACCTGCTTGACGTCGTCCAGCAACTCGTAGATCACGCTGTAATAGCGCAGATCTATACCCTCTCGCTCGATGATGTTCTTTGCCGAGCCGTCAGCTCGAACATTGAATCCGAATATCGCGGCGCCGTAAGTCATGGCCATGGTGGCATCGGTTTCCGTGATGCCGCCGACGCCGGTACCAAGCACGTTGACGGACACCTCATCATTACCCATGTCCGCCAGCGCCTGGGTGATGGCCTCGAGGCTGCCTCTGACATCGGCCTTCAGCACGATCTTGAGCACGCGCTTCTCGCCTGCGCCCATGCCGGCAAACATGTTGTCCAGCTTCGCCGCCTGCTGCTGAGCGATGCGCTGTTCCTGGCTTCTGTCCGTGCGGAACTGGGCGAGCTCCCGAGCCGTGCGCTCGTCAGTGGCCACGGAGAATTCGTCTCCCGCGGCGGGGGTACCATTGAGTCCCAGCACCTCTACAGGGGTGGAGGGGCCAGCTTCCTTAACCTGGTCGCCGAACTCGTTGAGCATCGCGCGCACGCGCCCATAGTGCTCGCCGGCAATGAGCACGTCGCCCTGGCGCAGGGTGCCATTCTGCACCAGCACCGTGGCGACCGGTCCGCGACCACGATCAAGGCGAGACTCGATGACCACCCCGCGGCCCGCCGCTTCGGGAACTGCCTTGAGCTCCAGTATCTCCGACTGCAGAAGCACTGCTTCCAGAAGCGAGTCGACCCCCTCACCGGTGATGGCGGAAACTTTCACGAACTGCGTGTCGCCACCCCATTCCTCGGGAACAACGTCTTTAGCCGCCAGCTCGTTGGTGACCCGGTCAGGGTCTGCGCCTTCGAGGTCCATCTTGTTGATGGCCACCACGACGGGAACGCCGGCAGCTCGCGCGTGCTGGATCGCCTCTTCCGTCTGGGGCATCACACCGTCATCCGCAGCCACGACCAGAATGACGATATCCGTAGACTGCGCTCCCCGCGCCCGCATCGCGGTAAAGGCGGCGTGGCCGGGAGTGTCTATAAAGGTGATCTTTCCGTGCGCGCTGTCGACGCTGTAAGCACCTATGTGCTGAGTGATTCCACCGGCTTCGCCGCTAGTGACCCGACTTTTGCGAATGTAATCCAGCAGCGAGGTCTTCCCGTGATCCACATGGCCCATCACCGTAACGACCGGCGCCCGAGGAACCTCTTCCCCTTCGACCTTCATGGACCTGTCAAAATCATGCTCGATGGCGTCGGCGTGAATCGCCTTCGGCGTGTGGCCCATCTCTTCCACAATGAGGATCGCCGTGTCCTGATCGACGCTCTGGTTGATGTTGGCCATCACCCCAAGCCCCATCAGGGTCTTGATGACTTCACCGGCTTTGACCGACATTCTCTGAGCCAGATCTCCGACGCTGATGATATCGGGGATTTCCACCTCACGGGCTATGAAATCCGTAGGTTTGAACTCACCGCCCTGCTGGTCCAGCTTCAGCACCGGAGATGCCTGACGGCGACGACCGCGTCTTTCGGATTTCAGCGACAGTTCCCGTCGGCGTCCGCGCTCCGGCTGCCCGTCGCGACCTCGATCCCGCTCGCGCCCCTTGCCTCGCTTGCCGCCTTTTTCAGTGGCCTGAGCCTTGGCCTGCGCCTCAGCGGCCGCTTCGGCCAGCTTCTCCGGGGCGAGCGGCACCTCCTCGGTTTTAGCCTCAGCTTCCGGAGCAGCTGTCACCGCCTGCGCGCTGGCCTCCTCGGCCTTGCGATTGGCTTCCGCGAGCGCTTCCGCACGCTGTCGCTCTTCTTCTTCCTTACGTTCCGATTCCTTGCGCCTGACCTCTTCTTCCGCCGCCTTGCGGGCAAGATCCTCATCACGGATTCGCTGGGCCTCGAGCTCCAGAGCGCTGGGCGCCCGCTGCGCTTCAGCCTCCGCCGCCGGCTCCTCAGCCGTCGCGGGCTCGGTTTCTGCACGTCTGACGTAGGTGCGCTTCTTTCGCACCTCCACAGTGACCGCGCGTCCGGTCCGACCCTGACCAGACTTCAGCGTTCCCACCGTCTTTCGCTTCAGGGTGATCTTCTTCTGACCACTTTCCTCGGAGCCATGGCTGCGTTTCAGGAAAGCGAGAAGCTCCTGCTTCTGGTCTTCGGACACGGACTGATCTTCACCGGTGTGAGGCAGACCCGCTTCCTGCATCTGTTTCAGCAGCCGATCCACGGGGGCGCGGACCGATTCTGCCAGTTGTTTCACTGTGACATCTGACATGCCGTTTCCCCTTCTAAGGCTATTGCTCTCCGGCTTCCTCGAACCAAGGTGCGCGGGCCGTCATGATCAACTCTGCTGCTCTTTCCTCACCAACGTCTTCCGCGATCTCCAGAAGATCGGGAATCGCCAGCTCGGCCAGATCTTCCATCGTGACGATGTCGTTGTTGGCCAGCAGATAAGCCAGGTGACGATCCATTCCCGCCATGGTGAGCAGATCTTCCGCTGGCTCTTTCTCACCAAGCAGTTCTTCGCTGGCAATGGCCTTGGTCAGAAGCGCGTCCTTCGCTCGATTGCGGAGTTCCTGGACGATTTCCTCGTCGAAACCTTCAATGTTCGTCATCTCTTCCAGCGGTACGTAAGCAATCTCTTCAAGGGTCGTGAACCCTTCTTCAACCAGGACCCCGGCTACGTCCTCGTCAACGGAAAGCGAGTCCATGAAATCGGCAATGAAGCGGTTGGCTTCTTCTTCCTGCTTAGCGACCGCTTCTTCTTCGGTCATGATATTGAGCGTCCAACCGGTAAGCTCGCTGGCAAGTCGCACGTTCTGACCGCCACGGCCGATGGCCTGGGCGAGATTGTCTTCGCCCACTGCAAGGTCCATGGTGCCGGACTCCTCGTCCATGACGATGGATTCGACTTCTGCCGGCGCCATGGCGTTGATGACCAGCTGAGCCGGGTTATCGTCCCAGGGCACGATGTCAATCCGCTCGCCCGCAAGCTCACCGGAGACCGCCTGCACCCGAGAGCCACGCATGCCGACGCAGGCCCCTACTGGATCGATGCGCCCATCATTGGTTCTGACCGCTATTTTCGCCCGCGAGCCAGGATCGCGGGCAGCACCACGAATCTCGATGACGTCTTCGGAAATCTCGGGTACTTCGATCTTGAACAGCTCGACCAGCATCTTGGGAGAGGTGCGCGTGAAAATGAGCTGCGGCCCCCGATTCTCGGGTCGAACCTCCAGCAGCAGCGCTCGCAGGCGGTCGCCCACGCGGAAAGTTTCCCTTGGTATCAGATGCTCCCGGGTGAGCAGGCCCTCGGCATTGTTTCCAAGATCAATGATGATGCTGTCACGGCCCAGCTTCTTGACGGTACCGCTGACGAGCTCTCCGACTCTTGGCAGATAGGCGTCCACAACTTGGGAGCGCTCCGCTTCCCGCACCTTCTGAACGATCACCTGCTTCGCCGTCTGGGCGGCAATGCGACCGAATTCCACTGAGTCCACGGGTTCTTCGATCACCCCGCCAAGCACGGCACCCGGGTCTCGCTGCCTGGCTTCTTCAACCGTCAACTGGGCAGCTGGATTCCACTCCCTCGGCTCTTCTTCCTCATCCAGCTCCTCGACAACCGCATCCGGATCAGCAATTTCCCATACGCGATAAGTGTCGTACTCACCGGATTCACGATCGATGGCTACCCGGAACTCGGCGTCCTCGTCGTAACGTTTCTTGGTGGCGGTGGCCAGCGCAAGCTCAATCGCTCCAAAGATGACGTCCTTGGGAACGCCTTTTTCGTGAGAAACTGATTCCACGACCATAAGCACTTCTTTACTCATCTGTCGGTTGGCCCTCTTTAGTCACCGATCTCAATCAAACTGCGGAACGAGTCTTGCCCGCTGGATATTCTCTATGGGCAGCACGTACTCTTCGTCATCTACCCTAACTACGGCTTCGTCGTCTTCGAAACCTGCCAGCAAGCCGACGAAACGTTTCCTGCCTTCAAAGGGAAAGTTCAACCTTACATCCACCTGCTCGCCCACGCTGCTTACGAAGTGGGACGGCTTGAACAGGATGCGGTCCATGCCGGGAGAGGAGACTTCCAGCGTATAACTTTCAGCAACCAGATCTTCGACGTCCAGAAGATCGCTGGCTTCGCGACTGACGCGCTCGCAATCGTCTATCGACACACCATCCGGCCGCTCGATATAAAGGCGCAACTTCGAATGCCTGCCTTGTGACATGTACTCCACGCCCCAAAGCTCGCACTCGAGGGCCTCAACGGCAGGTGTCAGCAGTGCTTCTATCTCCTGTTCCTTCCTGTTCAAAACGCGTTCAGACTTCTCCGAGCCAAACAAAAAATGGGCATACGCCCATTTTTCCCTTTCAGCGCCGCCTGTCTTGTCAGGTCCTTGCTGAAAGCCATGGGCCACCGGCCGAAACGCGGTAGCCACCGTCAGGATACTTGAGCCCGGGAATGAAAGAATTCTGTCCGCCGAACGTACGATCAGCGTTTCGAAACCCTCAGACCTCGGACCCCTGTGACTAAAAAGCCCCGGAAGTGGGGCCTCAAGAAATCCTTTGGTAGCGGGGGCAGGATTTGAACCTACGACCTTCGGGTTATGAGCCCGACGAGCTACCAGACTGCTCCACCCCGCATCAGCGAGCGCGAATTATAGAGAGGACCGTTGCACACCGCAACCAGAGCCGTCGTGCAGAATCATGCGGCCGACGCGCAATCCAGGAACTGGGAATCGTCAGATAAAGCGGCCGCTTGCTGGATGGTGCCGAAGAGAGGACTCGAACCTCCACGGGCGTTAGCCCACTACCCCCTCAAGGTAGCGTGTCTACCAATTTCACCACTTCGGCATTTCCCGTCACAGGTCCGGGATGTCGGAATCTACACTTTCCGGCTCTGGAGTCAACAGCTCTTCTTCCACCGGTCTGTCCGCCGGCTCACTTACCAGGTCTTCCAGTTGGGAGGCCTGCTCGTCGGAAAGGGGTATCTGCGGAATTCCCAGCGTGCTTTGGGTTGCGGCTCGCTCTTTCGCCGTGTAGGCGAGACCAAAAGCGATCACGAAAAAGCCGATAGAAAGCCAGGCCGTAAGCTTTGTTAGAAAAGATGCCGATCCGGCGCTACCAAAAACCGTGTTCGCAGAGCCGCTGCCGAATGCGGCTCCCACGTCTGCACCCTTGCCCTGTTGGAGCAGCACCAACGCTGCGAGGGCAATGGCATCCGCCACCAGAAGCAGCAGCAGGACGGTCTCCATAGTCGCAATGGTCATCGTCTATATTCCTTCGTCTCAGTTCTCAAGGCCGCGGTGAGGCGGCCGCCACGATTGCACTGAAGCTCAGCGCATCCAGAGAAGCTCCACCTACCAGAGCGCCATCTATGTCAGGCTGCGCAAACAGTTCAGCCGCGTTTTCCGGCTTTACGCTTCCACCGTAGAGGATGCGCATATTGTCGGCCGTTGCAGGCGACTCCTCAGCGAGGCGCGCACGAATCGCCGCGTGCATCTCCTGGGCCTGAGACGGGGTCGCAGTTTTTCCCGTGCCTATGGCCCAGACCGGTTCGTAAGCGAGCACCCCGGCATCGAGTCCTGGCTCATCGACCGTCCCGATTACCGCGTCCAGCTGACGCTGGACCACGGATTCAGCGTTGCCCGCCTCCCGCTCTTCCAGGGTTTCGCCAACGCACAGTATGGGCCGCAAGCCGGCCCGCAGCGCGGCCTGGTATTTCCGAGCCACCAGGTCGTCGGACTCATGGAACATCTGGCGGCGTTCAGAGTGCCCCACCAGACCCCAGGAGGCCCCCAGATCGACGATCATTTCCGCGGCAACCTCGCCGGTGAAAGCACCTTTCGATTCAGGATGCAGATTCTGCGCGCCGACGCGGATCCCGGTGCCCTCCAGCAACGTCAAAAGCCCGTTCAGATGGGTGGCGGGCGGAAGCAGGAGCACTTCGACATCCACAGGCAGATCAGAGGAACGAAGCACCGAGACAAAGGCCTCAACAAAGGCCCTGTCGCCATGCATCTTCCAATTTCCTGCTACCAGCGGCTGTCGCACGGCGAGGCATCGCGCTCCGGTTGATTAGCCGGTAGCATGGCGCTTGCCAACGCGTCCGGCTGCTTAGGGGCGCGCAATATTAAGGGATCAGAAGGTTGCAGACAACGAATCCGCGTATTCAGGCCACTCGGACAACTTCCGCGAGCTCTCTGGCGACGCTGTCCACCTCGTCAGCATCCTCACCCTCTACCATGACCCGGATCACTGGCTCGGTACCCGAGGGCCGCACCAGCACGCGGCCACGACCTTTGAGAAGCTGATTTTTCCGCTCGATAGCCTGAACGACGGTGGTGCACCCAGCCTGCTGGGCCGGATTGCGGGCTTCGACGTTGATCATAATCTGGGGCAATTTGGAGAGCCCTTTTCTGAGATCCTGCAGACCATGCTCAGTCTCGACCATGGGTATGAGCGCCTGCAGCGCTGCTACGATGGCGTCTCCCGTGGTAGTGAGGTCCAGACACACGATGTGGCCTGACGATTCACCACCCAGCTGCCACCCGCGGGCATTCAAGCGCTCGAGCACGTAGCGATCTCCCACCTTGGCGCGTTCGAACGGTATGCCGAGCTTGCCCAGCGACTGCTCGAGGCCCAGATTGGTCATGACCGTGCCCACCACGCCGCCTATCAGAGTTCCATTTGCCGCCCGGTGCCGCGCGATGATGTAGAGCAGCTCGTCGCCATCCACAACCTGTCCATGGGCATCCACCATCAGCAGGCGATCGCCATCGCCATCGAACGCAATGCCAACGTCCGCGCCGGTTTCCAGGACGGTACGTGTCAGCAGATCAGGATGCGTGGAGCCGCAACCATCGTTGATGTTGGTGCCGTTTGGGGCGGCACCAACCACCGTGATTTCCGCACCCAACTCCTCGAAGACACCCGGCGCAACATGGTAGGTGGCACCGTGAGCACAATCCAGAACGACCTTCAGGCCCCGCAGGGTGAATCCCCGGCTGACCGTCGCCTTGCAGAACTCGATATATCGGCCGGCTGCGTCTTCGATGCGGCTGGCCTTACCCAGACGGTCGGAATCGACGCATGCCATATCGGCACCCAGCTGCGCTTCTATCTCCAGCTCCACGGCATCGGGTAACTTATTGCCATCCCGGTCGAAAAACTTGATGCCGTTATCGAAGTAGGGGTTGTGGGAAGCGCTGATGACGATCCCCGCATCGGCGCGCAACGTTCTGGTGAGATACGCGACTGCCGGGGTGGGCATAGGCCCAAGCAGGCTGACATTGGCGCCAGCGGACGCGAGGCCGGACTCCAGCACAGACTCCAGCATGTAACCGGATATTCGAGTGTCCTTGCCAATCAGAATGTGACTTTCACCCTGGCGGGCGAACACCTTTCCCACTGCCCAGCCCAACCGCAGGCAGAACTCGGGCGTGATGGGAAACTCGCCTACCCGGCCACGGATGCCATCGGTTCCAAAGTATTTCCTGCTCATGTCGCTTTTGATTACCACCCATTGTCTGCGCGGGTCGCCTCAGCGAGCCCCGGACCCGCTTCCTGTCAACTCAGGCCAGGCGATTCCACGGCCGCAAGCATTTTCAAGGCGTCGATCGTGGCGCCTACGTCATGCACCCGAAGAATGTCCGCACCCCGCTGTGCCGCGAGCATTGCCGCCACAACGCTGCCGATCTCCCGATCTGCGACGGCACGATCGGTAATCGAGCCGATCATGCGTTTGCGCGATAGGCCCACCAGCAACGGCAGCCCATGCACCCTAACCTCCTGCAGGCCGCGGAGCAGAGCAAGATTATGATCAATATTCTTGCCAAAACCAAACCCCGGATCGAGAACCAACCGATCGGGGCCGATACCAGCTCCCAGGCAGCGTTCGGATTGTCGGGCCAGGAAGCCACGAACTTCGCTTACTACATCATCATAGCGCGGATCTACCTGCATGGTGCCCGGCTCTCCCTGCATATGCATGATGCAAATGGCGACCTTGCTGTCCGCAACCGCCTCCAGCATTTCCGGGTTGGTCATGCCTGTGACGTCGTTGACGAGATGCACGCCGGCCTGAATAGCCATCCTGGCAACATGCGGTTTGCGGGTGTCGACAGAAACGATGACGTCCAGATCGAGCAGCCTTTCGAGCGCGGGCATGACGCGCCGACATTCTTCGTCGTCGGATACGGGGTCGGCGCCCGGACGGGTGGATTCACCGCCAATATCGAGCAGGTCTGCCCCGGCCTCGATCATGGCAATGGCCGCTTCCGTCACCTGGCCGAGATCCACCCCACGTCGATACAGATGGCCGCCGTCGGAGAACGAGTCAGGGGTGATGTTGAGGATGCCCATGATTCTAGGCCGCCGGAGGTCCAGCGGCCTGTGCGCGCAGTTGAGGGTTCTTGTCACCGGTTGCGGTTCCTGCCACCACTTTCTGCCAGCACTTTCTGTGAAGAAAGGGGCAGCACGAAACCGGCTTCAGGTCTCTTCGGCTGGGCCTCCGATGGGCGACTCGCCGGCAGCATCATCAGCTTTATCCGTTCCTTCGCCGGGTCCGGGCGGGGTGCTGCCGGGCTCCCTGGGCCTGGCACCGGCCATGATGTCGTCGATCTGTTCCGCGTTGATGGTCTCGAACTCCACCAGCGCCTCAGCCATCGAATGGAGCTTGTCCCTGTTCTCCTCGAGCATCTGCGCCGCGGCTTCGTAACACTGATCGATGATCTTGCGGACCTCTTCGTCGATTTCCTTGGCCGTCTCATCGGAAACGGCTTTCGGTTTCACGCCGGCGGACATGCCAAGAAAGACCTCGCCGTCGTCCTCGTCATACATGATGGGCCCCATCCGATCAGACAGGCCCCATTTGGTAACCATGCTCCGCGCCAGCCGGGTCGCCCGCTCGATATCGTTGGATGCTCCGGTGGTGACGTAGTCGGCGCCAAGAATCATCTCCTCGGCGATTCTGCCGCCGAACAGGCTGCAAATCTGGCTTTTGATACTCTGGCGGCTTGGCTTTTGATACTCTGGCGGCTGAGGCTGTAGCGATCTTCCTCTGGCAGAAACATCGTGACCCCCAGGGCTCGACCCCGTGGAATGATGCTGACCTTGTACACCGGATCATGGTCCGGCATCAGCCGACCGATGATCGCGTGGCCCGCCTCATGATAGGCGGTGTTGAGCTTTTCCTTGTCGGACATGACCATCGATTTGCGCTCGGCGCCCATCATGATTTTGTCCTTCGCTTTCTCGAACTCGATCATTTCCACCAGCCGCTTTCCGGCCCTGGCTGCGAACAGCGCCGCCTCGTTAACGAGGTTGGCCAGATCGGCACCGGAAAACCCAGGCGTGCCCCGAGCGATGATCCCCGGTTCGACGTCGTCGGAAACGGGCACTTTGCGCATATGGACTTTGAGAATCTGCTCGCGACCGCGGATATCCGGCAAGCCAACCACCACCTGCCGGTCAAACCTGCCCGGGCGCAGCAGCGCGGGGTCCAGAACGTCCGGTCGGTTGGTCGCGGCAATCACGATGATGCCGTCATTTCCCTCGAAGCCGTCCATCTCTACCAGCAACTGGTTCAGCGTCTGTTCCCGCTCGTCGTGCCCGCCGCCCAGGCCGGCACCTCTGTGGCGGCCGACGGCGTCAATCTCGTCGATGAATATGATGCACGGCGCCGATTTCTTGGCCTGCTCAAACATGTCCCTTACCCGGGAGGCGCCAACGCCGACGAACATCTCCACAAAATCGGAACCCGAGATGGAGAAGAAAGGCACTTTGGCCTCGCCGGCAATGGCCTTGGCCAGCAGCGTCTTACCGGTACCCGGCTGTCCCACCATCAGAATGCCCCGGGGAATCCGCCCACCAAGCCGCTGGAATTTACCCGGATCGCGGAGGAATTCCACCAGCTCCTGCACGTCCTCTTTGGCTTCGTCCACCCCGGCGATTGCTCTTGCCGAACGCCATTGGCCCACCGCGGCCACTACCGCCGCCCTGCATCTGTCGCATGAACAGCATGAAAACGGCGATGATGATAAGAATGGGGAAGCTGGCAATCAGCAGTTGCGCCCAGATGCTCTGCTGCTCAGGCAGCTTGCCCACAATTTCCACATTGTGATTATAGAGGTCGTCGAGCAGCTTCTGATCGTCTATGCCCGGGCGAACGACCTGGAACGGCTCACCGCTGCGACGCATGCCATCGATGATGAGCCCATCGATCTCGACCTGCAGCACCTCGTCGCTGCGCACCTGCTGGATGAAATCTGAGTAACTCAGCGTTTCGGGCTCCGGCTTAACGTTGAAATTGTTGAACACCGTCAGCAGGACCGCCGCGATGATCAGCCAGAGCAACAAATTTTTTCCCATATCTGACAAGGACTTATCCTCTTTTAAAGCGCCTTATCGACGTCGATAAGGCTGAGCCGCAAGCAAGTGGCCAACTTATTAGAATACACCACTACTGCAAACCGCGGAACTGTCGAGCGACCGCATAGACTTCTCGCGATTCCGATCGCGACGCCTGAGGTTTTATAAGCTGAACCGTGTCAAAGGAACGTCGTAATTCCCCAACCCAGGCGTCGAAACCCTGACCCTGAAACAATTTGACCACCAGATCGCCCCCGGGTTTCAACCATCGAACCGCGGCTTCTGCGGCCAGATCCGCAAGATACATGGAGCGCGCCTGATCGGTCGCCCGATTACCGCTCATATTTGGGGCCATATCCGAAAGAACAAGATCCAGCTCCGGGCCGTCCAGAAGCGACTCGAGCCGCAGGTCGGCTGCTTCTTCCCCGTACGGTGTATCAATCACCACGGTTTCCGACCCGGCGCTGACGGGCCGTGAATCGCAGACGATGAGCAAGCTCCCCTCCAGGCGATCTTCGATATAGCGCGTCCAGCCGCCCGGGGCCGCACCCAGCTCCAGGACTTTCATGCCTCTACGCAGCAGCCGAAACTTGCCATCGAGCTGTTCGAGCTTGAAGTGGGCCCGGGATATCTGACCTTCGTCCGCGGCCCGACGTGAAAAAGCGTCCCGGCGCTGACGCGATAGCCAGCGGTGACTGGATTTGCTGCGTTTACTCATGTTCTGCGCGATCGAGAAAAACAACCCGACTGTACCCGAATCGGCACCCTCGCCAAACTGGACCCTATCTGCAACTTTCTAGATCGGGGGGCACAAGCCTAGAATGCGTGCCTCGAGGACAACGCGGAGTCACGGCAATGCAACCGGAGCCTTTGGACAACAGGACCATCAAGCGCCTCCGCCAGATCGCCCACCACCTTGATCCGGTCGTCAGCGTGGGCGACCAGGGGATCAGCGAGCCTCTGGTCGCGGAAACCGAGCGGGCGCTGGACGATCACGAGCTGATCAAGGTGAAGATTCATTCCGAAGACCGGCAGGACCGGAAACTTCTGGGTGGTCGACTGGCAGAGGCGTGCCAGGCTGAAGTGATACAGACCATCGGCAAGATCACCGTGCTGTTCCGCCGGAATCCTAAGCCGAACCCCAAGCTGTCGAACCTTTCCAGATTCGGCGGGTAATCGGCGCGAGGGCAGGCGCGGCGGCAGGCGCCGGACCGCCAGCCGGAGCCGCCAGCCCGGGTCAGATGTGCTCGACTTTCTCGATTTCGTATTCCAGATCACCCTTGGGGGTTTTGACCACAACCACATCCCCTTCGGATTTCCCGATGAGACCCCGGGCGATGGGGGACATTACGGAAAGCTTGCCCGCCTTCAGGTCCGCTTCGTCTTCCCCGACGATCTGATAACGCACCTCGCCATCGGTTTCCGCGTCGATCAGCGTGACCGTTACGCCAAAAACGACCTTGCCGGTGGGGTTGATTCGGGTCACATCGATTATTTGAGCTTCAGCCAGCTTGCCTTCAATTTCCTGAACCCGTCCCTCGTTGAAGCTCTGCTGCTCCCTGGCAGCATGGTACTCGGCGTTTTCCTTCAGGTCGCCATGCTCCCTGGCCTCGGCTATGGCCTGGGTTATTTTCGGACGCAGAACGAACTTGCGGTGCTGCAGCTCTTCGCGCAGCGCTTCGGCGCCTATGACGGTCATGGGAATGGGCATGGATTCCGCCTTGCTTCAGAACGGAAGGCCTAATCGCCGTCCGCGGTGGCCCGGGAATAAAGATCCTGCAGCCGCCTGACTTTCAAGTCGTGGTTTTCGCGGGAATATCTGATGGCGATGCAGAACGCCTCGCCTCCCGCCAGAGTGGTTGTGTAACACACTTTGTTATTCAGCGC
>CAMYJX010000036.1 GCA_947258825.1 uncultured Pseudomonadales bacterium | reverse complement strand
TGCTGTCGAAGCTTCTCGAGCTCCGTGACGTCCACCTCCCCAACATCGTAATAGTGGGGAATCTCCCGCTTGCTCTGAGACATGCGCTCGGCGATGACCCGCCGCACGCCGATCACCTTGGTTTCTTCTACCGGGCCGGAGGGCATCACCCCAGGACCGGGAACGGTGCCCGCTGAAGACCGGCTTTCCGCTGCCATATGAGCTTCCAGATCGCGGCGTAGAATGCGCCCGCGGGGCCCGGATCCAGCAATTGCCCTAAGATCGACGCCGGCTTCCTGGGCGCGCCGACGAATGGCAGGTGAGGTGATCACGCCGGCCCCGGCACGAGGCTCCGGTTCCCCGTCAGCATCGGCTGCGGGGAGGGCTTCGGCTTCGGTCGTTTCCGCCGCTTCCGGCGGTTGCGCCGCTTCCGGGGGTTTCGCCACCGGCACCAGTTCCGGCTCGGGGGCGCCAGAAGCGCCGACCGCCGGCGACAACCGCCGGGTCGAATCCGGATCCGCACCGGACGCCGTTTCCAGCGCCATCAGCTCGGCGCCGACGGCGACAAGATCGCCGGGCTCGCCGCTGGTACGTAAGACCCGACCCTTGACCGGCGCGGGCACCTCGACGTTGGCCTTGTCGGTCATCACATCAACGACGACCTGGCCTTCCTCCACCTGCTCACCAACGCCCACGTGCCAGGCGACGATCTCCGCCTCCACCATGCCCTCGCCAAGATCGGGCAGCTTGAAGACGTACTCGCTCATTCGGCCTCCAGCACCTGCTCTATGGCTGCGACCAGGCGCTTCTGACCGGGAAAGTACTCCCATTCGAACGCGTGGGGATACGGCGTGTCCCAGCCGCAAACGCGGGCGATGGGCGCTTCCAGCGAGTAGAAACATTCCTCCTGTATCGTTGCAGCCAACTCGGCGCCGTAGCCGGAAAAACGCGTCGCCTCGTGAACGATCACGCAGCGCCCGGTCTTCTCCACGGACTGGCGCAGGGTTGCCACATCCAGCGGCACCATGGTGCGCACGTCGATGATCTCGGCATCCGCCTCTACCAGCCGTGCCGCCGCCTGGGCCACGTGCACCATGGTGCCGTAGCACAGGATCGTCAGATCCTCACCAGGCCGCACCACTTCGGCGCGGCCGATGGGCACAGAGTAGTAGTCCTCGGGCACCTCACCGGCCGGATGCGTGCTCCAGGGCACCGCCGGCTTGTCCGGATCGCCGTCGAAAGGCCCGTTATAGATGCGTTTAGGCTCGAAGAAGACGACCGGATCGTCGTCCTCGATGGCGCTGATCAACAGGCCTTTGGCATCGTAGGGGTTCGACGGCATCACCACCTTGATGCCGCAGATGTGAGTAAAGAGCCCCTCCGGGCTTTGCGAGTGGGTCTGCCCGCCGCGGATGCCGCCGCCGCAAGGCGAGCGTATGGTCACCGGCGCGAAGAAATCGCCAGCCGTCCGATAGCGCAGCTTCGCCAACTGGCTGGCAATCTGATCGAAGCCGGGGTAGATGTAATCGGCAAACTGAATCTCGGCAACGGGACGCAGGCCGTTTACCCCCATGCCGATCACGCTGCCGATGATGCCGCCCTCGGCGATGGGCGCATCAATAACCCGGTGCTCGCCATATTTTCGCTGCAGGCCGTCGGTCGTGCGGAAGACACCGCCAAAGTAACCCACATCCTCGCCGATAACGATGACGCCCGGATCCCGCGCCAGCATGATGTCCATGGCCGAGTTCAGCGCCTGTATCATGTTCATCTGCGGCAAGGATCAGTCCTCCTGCAGGTTACGCATCTGCTCGCGCTGCTCGATGAGGTGTGCGGGCATGTCACGGAACACGTCCTCGAACAGCTCGTTCTCGTCGAGAAAAGGACCTTCGGTCATGGTCCCGTAGGTGACAGCCTCGTTCCAGCAGTCGTCGACGTGGGCCCGGAGCTCGTCTTCCAGCGCCTCGTGGCGCGCTTCCGACCAGCCGCCCTCGGCGATCAGGTGCTGCTTCAGTCGCTCCACCGGATCGCCCAGGGGCCAGGCTGCCCACTCGTCCTTCGGCCGGTAGCGTGACGGATCGTCGCTGGTGGAGTGCGCTCCGGCCCGGTAGGTCACATGCTCGATGAGCGTGGGCCCCTTGCCCCGCCGCGCCCGCTCCGCCGCCCAGCGGGTAACCGCGTGAACGGCAAGGAAATCGTTGCCGTCCACGCGAATGGACGCGATGCCGTAGCCCGGGCCCCGAGCCGCAAAAGACCGGCGCTCGCCACCGGCGAAACCCTGAAAGGTGGAGATGGCCCACTGGTTGTTGATCACGTTGAGAATGACCGGCGCCTGATAAACGGCGGCGAATGTCAACGCGTGATGAAAATCCGCCTCCGCCGTCGACCCTTCGCCGATCCAGGCAGCGGCAACGTCGTCATCACCCTTTATGGCCGCGGCCATGGCCCAGCCCACGGCCTGCGGGTAGTGCCCCGGGACCAGTGATACATGATGGGCATCTGTCGACCCTTGCACATGTCCCGGGAGTTCGACAGGCACTGACACATGAGGTCCACCAGGTTACGCCCCCGCGCAATCTGCAGACCCTGGGTTCGATAGGAGGGCAACAGCATGTCCGTGGGCGCCATCGCCATCGCCGCAGCGATGGATACGGCTTCTTCACCCTTAGACTGCATGTAGAAAGAGATCTTGCCCTGACGCTGCATTTGCAGCATCCGCTCATCGAACGCTCGGGTAAGCAGCATGTGGCGCAGGCCCACCTGCAGATCGTGGTCGTCCAGGTGAGGATCCCAGGGGCCAACGGCCGCGTGGTCATCGTCGATAACACGCACCAGGGCGTCCGCCAGGCCGGTCATGTCCCTGACTCGCGAGTGCACCTCGGGCCGTTCGACGGCACCCGCTGGAGACAACTGCACGTAGTTGAAATCCGGGCTTTCCCCGGGCCGTGCGGGTGCGCGCGGCACGTGCAACTTGGGGGTACGACTCATCGGCATCTCCGTGTCCGATAAACGGGGCGTTTTATTGTCGACCATTCCCGCCACGACGGCAGCCTCGGGCGCGCCGCCTCTATGAAGATTAGCAGCGACTCATGTTCCTGTCAGGCCTGGGCGCCGTAAGACAGAAGCAGGGCGATGAGCAGAAGGAAAATGGCCACCATGATGGTGGTATCGAGCGCGCCCAGGGTGTGGTCCTCTTGCAGCAGCTCGACGAGGACGAACAGCATGGGAAACAGGAACAGCAGAAGCAGCATGTTGGAAAACGAGAACAACAGGGGCAGCTCCGGATGGCCAGGGTTGATCCAGGCCTGATAGCAGCCGATGGCAACCAGGGTGAAAGGCAGGACCATGAACATCACCTGGGTGATGCCGCCGAAGCTGTTGGCCAGCGCTATGCCATATTCGCCCTTGCGATGCGATTGCCACAGAATCACGTACTCGCTCATCCCCGCGAACCCGGCGAGCGCGAGCGCGGTCACCATGTGGTTCAGCTGCAGATCCTGAATGGCAATCTCCGCGAAAGCGGCCACCTGCTCGCCGCCCAGGGCCGCGCCGACAACGCCGACCGCGAGATAGCCGGCGATCAGCAACCAGGAGCTCTCGTGCACCCGGGCGTAAACCAATGCCCGTCGCTCCTCGACCTGCTCACTCGTCAGAGCCAGCGTATCGCTCACCCGGCCTTCTTCCTTCGCATACTCCTGCAGCAGCTTGTAGAGGTAGACGCCGAATATGCCGATCATGACAACGCCGATGGCGAGCAGGTCGGGGGCGGCGAAAGACTTCTTCGGATGCTCACCGAACAGCATGGCCATCATGACCAGGCCCAGGATCAGACCAATGGCCGCACCGGCAATCAGAATCTGCGTGCCGGCACCCGTGATGGGTTGCGGCATCAGATACTTGCCGTGCTGGTCCTTGGGCAGGAAATACGAATAGACGCTGAACACCAGCGCGTTGTTGTAGATGGTGATCAGCGCGATCACGAACGCGGTCAGCGGGCTGACGGGAATGAGAAAGCCGATGACCACCAGCTCGGGCAGCGTGGACAGAATTTCGGCAACGGTGCCGGCCACGTAGTGATCCCAATCCAGCCGCGCGGCCAGCCTTTCGCTTGCAGTGACCAGCGCACCACAGGCGCCCTGCAGAATGATCAGGCCGATGATCAGCGCCATGGGCGCCTGCGCCCATCCGGGCATCTCCAGCTCGAAGCTCTGCAGCAGATACAGCAGCAGCCAGAGCCCGAACCCGGTTCCCAGCCGCGCAGCCCAGGGAGCCGGCACCGCGCGGGCCTGGACCTTGGGCTCACCGAGGTAGGAAATCGACAGACGATCAGGGTCGATGCCGGCGTCGCGAAGGGTTTCATCCGCATGCTCGGGCGCATCCGGCAGGCCGGCGCCAGCGACACCGGCTGAGTCAGACAATTCAGGCTGCGTGGTGGTCAACTGCAGAAGCTCATTGGCCTGATAGCGAGCTGGCGAACCCGTAGATCGCCCTGAGCGAATCGTGATAAGCCTCGGGCAGGATATCGGGCAGGCTCTGGTCCCCGGCGTGGGGCGTGCCGTGTACGGTGCGTCCAACGGCCGGAACGCCGGCGGCGAGCAGTTTTCTGAAGTAGGCCAGCCCTTCGTCGCGCAAAGGATCCAACTCATTCACCGAGATGACATGGGGCGGCAACCCTTCCAGGTCGCCACGCTGCGCATGATAGGGCCAGGCGAGCGGATTGGTGCCGTTGTCCCCGCCCGGGTCGTAGACTCTGGCCAGCGCCGCCATCATCGGCCCGTTCAGCATGTAGCCGTCGTTTTCCCGCAGGGAAAGCAGGCTTCCTGGCGGGTTCGCGTATAGACCGGATATGTAGGGGCACATGGCATAGACCCCGTTTATCTGATGCCCCCAGCCTTCCCGGTTCGCCTTCAACGCCGTTGCCAGCGACAGATTGCCACCGCCGGACTCGCCGTTCAGCACGATGGACGAAACGCCCAGGCTTTCCCGGTTTTCATAGGTCCACCGGACCGCGCTGGCGCAATCGTTCAATCCGGCGGGAAAGGGGCAATCGCCCAGACGGCCACCACCATTGCGAAACTCAACGCCGACGACGAGCATGCCCATCTCGGCCAGGCTGTCCCGCCAGCGAACGGGGCTGGGGTCCGTCGCGCTCATGAGCACCATGGCTCCCCCATGAAAATGCACGATACCGGGAATGGCCCCGCTGCTTTGCTTCGGCGTGTGGATGAAGAGGCGGATCTCGTTGCCATCCACCCCGGGGATCACTTCCGTTGACGACGTCACCGAATCCACCACTGGCAGGTTGGCGAGAAGCTCGGGGTTGGCCCGCCCTGCGGCTGCTTCGAATGCCGCACAATAGGCGAGGCACTCCGCATGGGAGGCGTCGGTACCCACCGTGGGTACGCCCGGCGCGAGCTCACCCACCTGGTCAGCAACGGCAGCGTAACGCGGGTCCGTGCGGCTGTCCGTTGCAAGAACGGCATCGGGATTCCCCAGCTTCCCGGGCAGGTGGGCGTTGATCTCGGTCATCAGCGGGCTCTCGGTTATCGAATTGTCCTGACGACAACGGTAACCACCTGTCCGAACCCGTACAAGCAGCCGCGACGCGATGCAACTTGGAGCCGCTTCAGCGAGCCCTATAACCTCGAGCCCAGGGTCAGAAACCACTGCACCTCATCCAGCTCGAGCTCGCCCGACGAGCCGAAGTCGAACTGGTGATCCGCGTAGCGGGCGCTGGCGCCCAGGGTGAACCCGTTGGCAAACTCGAATTCCAATCCCCCCCGAGCGTAGAACCGAGCTGAAAAATCGTCTTCCTCCTCGTTCAGATTGATGAAGACTGACGCACCGCCAACGCTCGCCGAGGCCGGCAGGACTTCTGCTTCCTCGTCCTCGTTCTGCAGGCGCGCCCAGGCCACGGTGGGACCCGCGGCGACGAAGAGACGCAGGCCGGGAGCCAGCGCCATGCTCAGCCTGCCACCCATGAACACCTCCAAGGATAGAAACTCGTTGTCTATCTGCACCCGCAGGCTGTTGCTGGTGCCGTAGAACCGGGTGCCATCGTTTTCCCAGGAAATCAGGCCACCGCCTTCGAAGCCGTAGCGAAAACGTTTACCCCACATCCTGTTACCGGCACCGCCAACATAGGGCATGGTTCCGATGTCACCAAGCAGGGAGTCCCCGGTATCCTCGTCCCCCAGTTCCCAGTTCTCGTCGGTATCCACCGCGCCCAGCCAGGTCTCGACGTAAGCGATCTCAGGAGGCGCAACGGGCTCCTCTACGGCCGTTTCAGCGCCAACCGGGCCAGCCACCAGGAGCGAACCCGCCAACCCGAAGAGGGCCTTGCAGAAACCTGGACGCATCGCCACCCCGCCCGCTTTACCGAAAACCTGATTATAGTTGTATCCACGCAGCCGCGGTCTCTTCTCGACATCACTTCCAAACGCCACCGCGACTTTTAAACAGCGCCTGCGGCTTTCAAACAGCGCCCGCGGCTTTCAAACAGCGCCCGCGGCTTTCAAACAGCGCCCACGTCCGCCAAACTGAGCAATCCGCAAACCCATTCAGAGACACGAGGCATGCTGGCTGTTCGCTGCCAATCGTTCGGACCCCCTGAGGCGCTGGAGCGAGTTGAAATCGACCCGCCCGTTCCGGGACCGGGAGAGGTCGTGGTGGACGTCACCGCCGCGGGGGTCGGCTTCGTAGACGGTCTGATGGTGCAGGGCCTGTACCAGGTCAAGCCGCCGCTGCCCTATTTTCCAGGCAGCGAGTTCGCCGGCCGCATCGCCCATATCGGGGCTGACGTCAGCGGCTGGGAGACGGGCCAACGGGTCATGGGCCTGGCGCCCAGCGGCGCCTTCGCCGACCAGGTGCGGGTAGCGGCTGCCAGCCTGATACCGCTGCCCCCGGATCTGGACGATCACACGGCAGCCGGTTTCTTCATCAACTACGCTACCGCCCTTTTCGGCCTGCGCGACTGTGGGCACCTGGAAGCGGGTGAAACCGTCCTCATCCTGGGCGCGGCCGGCGGGGTCGGATCGGCGGCGGTGGCCGTCGCCAAAGCCATGGACGCCAGGGTGATCGCGGCCGCTTCCACCGAAACCAAACGCGAGGCCGCACTCGCCGCAGGTGCCGACGTGGCGGTGGATTACAGCCAGCAGGACTGGCGTGAGGCGCTGAAAGCCGAAATCAGGGAGACCGGCCTGCAGATGGTTTACGATCCGGTGGGCGGCGACGCGGCAGAGCCGGCACTGCGATCGCTGTCGCCAGGTGGCCGCTATCTGGTCGTCGGGTTCGCCAGCGGAACCATCCCCAGGATCGGACTGAACCTGGCCTTATTGAAGCGCTGCTCAATCGTGGGCGTGGATTGGGGGGGCGCTTCCCGTGCGGATCCCTCCCTCAACGGCCCGCTCATGACCACGCTGCTGCAATGGGTCGCCAGCGGCAGGCTCTCTCCCGCACCCGTATCGACGCGCCCCATGGCGGAGGTGGGCGCCGCGCTGTCGGACCAGCTTTCCGGCCGTACCGTGGGCAAGCTGGTTCTCTGCAATTGAATTTACCATCTGCGCTCCACCTGCCTTCGCCAGCCGGGGACGTCTCATGCCGCCTTGAGGCCCAGGGCCGCGAAACGTTAACATCCGCCCCGTCCACGCCCCGGCATTAGAGAGAGTTCGTGCGGCTGCTTATTGTCACAGACGCCTGGTTTCCGCAGGTCAACGGCGTGGTCAGGGCCTTGTCCACCACGCGCCAGAAGCTGATAGACCTTGGCCATGACGTCGAGGTGCTGGCCCCTGAGCGGTTTCGCAACATGCCCTGCCCCACCTATCCCGAAATTCGGCTGGCCCTGTGCACGCCGGCTGCCGTAGGCCGAATCATCGAAGACGTTCAGCCGGAGGCGGTGCACATAGCAACCGAGGGGCCGCTGGGCTGGGCCACCCGCAGCTGGATGCGCCGACGAGGCCTGCCATTCACCACCTCGTTCCACACCATGTTCCCGCTTTATCTGAAGCTGCGCTTCGGCCTGCCGGAACGATGGACGTTCCGAGGCGTACAGCGTTTTCACGCCGCCGCCGAGGCAACCATGTACTCCACCCCGACGCTGCGCGACCTGCTGGCTGGCCACGGGTTCACCAACCTCGTGCGCTGGGTTCGTGGGGTGGATACCGAGCTGTTCACCCCCGGAGAGCGGGCGGAGCTGCCCTTCGAGCGGCCAATCCAGCTTTACGTCGGGCGCATCGCCGTGGAGAAGAGCATCGAAGATTTTCTGCGCGCAGAGACGCCGGGAACCAAGGTTCTGGTCGGGGACGGCCCGGAGAAGCGGCGCCTGGAGGCCCGTTATCCGGACGCCAGGTTCCTGGGTACTTTGCGCGGCGACGAGCTGGTACGGCACTATCGGGCGGCCGACGTGTTCGTTTTTCCTTCCCGCTCCGAAACCCTGGGCCTGGTGATGCTGGAAGCAATGGCCTGCGGCGTGCCGGTGGCCGCATTCCCCGTTCAGGGCCCCTTGGACGTGGTGGGCGACAGCGCGGCGGGGGTGCTGCATGATGACCTTTCGGTGGCCATAGACCGGGCCATCGGCATCGCCAGCGACGTCTGCCGGGCACGCGCGCTGGAGCACTCCTGGGATCAATCGGTTCAGGAGTTCTACGACAATCTGGTGCCGTTCGGAACGCGGGAACTTACGGGAGAGCTGACATGAACATTCTGATTCTGGGCGGTGACGGCTTCTGCGGTTGGCCGACGTCACTGCATCTGTCCCAGCTGGGCCACAGGGTGACCATCGTCGACAATCTTTCCCGGCGCAACATCGACAACGAGCTGGAAGTTCAGAGCCTGACGCCCATCCGCACCCCCGGCGAGCGCCTCGCCGCCTGGCAGGAACTCACGGGCCGGACCATCGGCTTCGAACGCCTGGACGTTGCCAACGACTACGATCGCCTGCTTGCGCTGCTGCGCCGGGAAAAACCGGATGTCATCGTGCACTTCGCCGAGCAGAGAGCAGCCCCCTATTCCATGAAGTCTTCCTGGCACAAGCGCTACACGGTCAGCAACAATCTCAATGCCACCAACAACGTGCTGGCGGCCATCGTCGAGAGCGACCTGGACATCCACCTGGTACATCTGGGCACCATGGGCGTCTACGGTTACTCCAGCGTCGGGGTGCGCCTGCCCGAGGGCTATCTCAACGTCACCATGACCAACGACGAAGGCGAAAAAGTCGACCAGGAGATTCTGTATCCGGCAAACCCGGGCAGCATCTACCACATGACCAAAACCCAGGATCAGCTGTTCTTCGTGTTCTACAACAAGAACGACGGCGTGCGGATTACCGACCTGCATCAGGGAATCGTCTGGGGCACCCAGACGGAGGAAACACGTCTGGACGAGCGGCTGATCAACCGTTTCGACTACGACGGCGACTACGGGACGGTGCTGAATCGATTTCTCATGCAGGCGGCCATCGGATACCCGCTGACCGTGCACGGCAGCGGCGGTCAGACCCGGGCCTTCATTCATATTCAGGACACCGTCCGCTGCATCGAGCTGGCCGTCGCCAACCCGCCGCAACGCGGCGATCGGGTCAGGATCCTGAACCAGCTGACGGAGACGCACCGTCTCAACGAGCTGGCAGGCATGATTTCAGGGCTGACCGGGGCCGTCATCGAGCACGTGCCCAACCCCAGGCGCGAGGCAGCCGAAAACGATCTGGCAGCGTCCAACGAAGGGCTTCTGGGGCTGGGTCTGGAGCCAACGACCCTGCAACAGGGCCTGATGGACGAGGTAACGGAGATCGCCAGACGCTACGCGGATCGCTGCGACAGAAGCAGAATTCCCTGCGTGTCCCATTGGACCCGGGAGATTGCCACCCTGCAGGAACCCGGAGCCCAGTCCGCGGGCTGAACCCGCAAGAGCCCGGGGTCTTCAATCGGCGGGGAGCGCTTGACGAATCCGTTCCGCGTGTTCGGCCAGAACCGCCTCGGGCGCCACATCCTTGGCATGCAAACGGAAATCAATGCCGGCGTGACGCGGCAGGACGTGGAAGTGCAGGTGAAAAACCGTCTGGCCGGCCGCAGCGCCGGACAGCTGCGCCACCATCACCCCGTCGGCTGAAAAAGCAGACCGCACCGCAACGGCTACGCGCTGGGTCACCGCGATGGTCCGGGTCAGCATCTCCGCCGGGACATCGAATATGTCTACAGCCGGACACTTCGGAATGACCAGCGTGTGGCCGTCAACCTGGGGCATGATGTCCATGAACGCAAGGGTCGAGTCGTCTTCATAGACCCTATGTGCCGGCGCTTCGTCTCGGATAATTTTTGCAAACACGTTCTCAGCGTCGTATTTCATCAGCAACTCCACCGCGGTCAGGCCTGAAACATCTTTATCAGCAGATAGCCGCTGAAAATGAAGAGCAGCGTCAAAGCCTCGCCCCGCTGCAACCCTCGACGGCGCAGGAAAAAAACCATCACCAGCACCGTCAGCGCAAACAGCGCGGGCAGATCGAAGAACAGCAGTCCGGCATCAAAACCAAGGGGAGCGATGAGGCTGGCAAGACCGATGGGCAACAACACGTCCAGAATGTTGCTGCCAACCAGATTGCCGACGGACATCGACGCACGCGATTTCAGCATGGCGCCAATGGAAATGCTGAGCTCGGGCAGGCTGGTTCCGATGCCGACGATGACGATGCCGACAAAGGACTGATCCACGTTCCAGTGCTCAGCCAGGCGCAGGGCCGAGCGCACCACGACCTCTGAACCTGCCACGATCACCGCAAGACCGGCCAGCAGGCCAAGCCAGATTTTCCAGCCGTCCCCCAGCGGGCGGGCCCGGGTCTTGTCCATCGCGCCTTCTTCGCTGAACAGGAAGAACACGTACAGGCCAAAAGTCACCACCAGCACCAGACCTTCCAGCCGCGACACCAGACCGTCCTGGCCGATGACGAACAGCAGCAGCATGCCGGCAAGCAGCATGATGCCGTGACGCTTCACGTAGCGCTGCGGCATGGTCAGGTGGCCCATGAGACCGGCCACGCCCATCACCATCCCGAACTGGCCGAAGCAGCTGCCCAAGGCGTTGCCGACGATGAAATTGGAGGTGTCGCCACCGGCTAGATTGCGCAGCGCAGCGTTGACGGAGACCACGATCTCGGGAAGGTCGGTGCCCACTGCCAGCAGGCCAACGCCGATGAAAAAGTCAGAAAGGCGATAGTGCCGGGCAATTTTGACGGCGTTGTCCAGAGCCAGCCGCGTTGACCACACGACGGCGCCCAGGCCCAACAGCAGAAAGGCGAGATAGTCCAAGCTGCCCTCCCCGCCCATTCGAGCGACTAACGGACCGTCCTATCGACAGACGGGCGGTCGCAAACCTAAATGCCGATCAGAGAAGCCGGTAATCGGCGGGATCGGGCTCTCGGGTCCGGGTCCAGAATTCCAGCAGCGAGAAAGGCCAGTTCTGCGTGACGCGACCCTTTTCGTTCTTGTACCAGCTGCTGACGTTTGGTGCCCCCCAGGCCATGTTGGCGTTACCCGCGTCCACCCGTTCATTGTAGGCTTCATGCACCTCCGTCCTGCAATCCAGGGCCGCCCGCCCTTCCTGCAGCAACAGCTTGATGCAGCCAAGGATGTAACGAACTTCGCATTCCGAAAAGAAGATGATGCTGCCGTTCACCACGATGTTGGTGTTTGGGCCGTAGCACAGGAAAAGATTGGGGAAGCCTGGAACCGTGATGCCCAGGTAAGCACGAGGGTCTCCGTCCCAGTGGGTCTGCAGGTCGATTCCGCCACGGCCCTTGATCTGCATCGGCCAGAGAAAGCGGTTGGCCTGAAAACCGGTGCTATAGATCAGCACGTCGGCTGCGTAGACGCGGCCGTCCTCCGTCACCACCCCGTTCGGGGTGATTTCCCGGATGCGGTCTGTCACCAGATGTACGTCGTCCCGTTTCAGCGCCTGCAGGTAGCGTCCGTCATCGCGAAGCATGCGCTTACCGGCCACCGGATAATCGGGAATGACCTTGCTCAGCAGCTCCTGATCGTCGACGCAGAGCTCGGCCATGTAGGCGGTCAACAGCTGGCGCAGATCGTCGTTGGCTTCACTCACTGCACGCTCCTGATCGTTCCAGGACGCGTCTTTGGTCACCGACCCAAGCAAACCCTCCGCCGTGCGCCAGAACATCCAGAAGCGATACCACTTGGCGTAATAGGGCACGTGGTTCAGCAGCCAGTGTTTGCCCGCGGGTATCTCCTGAAAGTATTCGGGCGTCGGGCTCATCCAGGGGGGTGTACGTTGAAAGACGGTGACGTCTGCCGCCTGCTCGGCGATCACGGGAACAAACTGAAACGCGCTGGCACCCGTTCCGATCACGATGACCCGCTTGCCGGTCAGGTCGCACTGATGGTCCCACTGTGCGGAGTGAAACGCGTCGCCCTGAAAACGCTCCTGCCCGGGGATGTCCGGCCAGCGGGGTCTATTGAGCTGGCCTACCGCGCTGATGACGGCGTTGGCCTCCAGCACCTCTGCACCGCCGCCATGAGTTTTGACCATGAGCCGCCAGCGACCGGAAGCTTCGTCGAATACGGCCTGATCGACCTCGGTATTGAAACGGATGCCGTCTCGAATGCCATGCTTGTCCGCAACCCTGCGAAAGTAGTCCAGCAGGGTCTGCTGATCGGAAAAATGCTGGGGCCAGTCGTTAGGCTCGAACGAGTAGGAATAGGTGTGATTGGGGCTGTCCACCCGGCAACCGGGATAGGTATTCTCCAGCCAGGTGCCCCCAACGTCGCTGTTCTTCTCGACGATCTGCCAGGGTATTCCTGCTTCCTGAAGACGAATCGCCGCCAGGATGCCGGACATCCCGGCACCGATGATGACCACCTTGAACGCTCCCCGGGCGGCAGCTGGCAGCTCTGCCAGGCCAGGCTGACCGTAGGGGTCCTCGCCGCGCAGCGACAGCTCCGAGACAAGGAACCCCACGTAGTCCGGCGACAGCGGCTCGCCGGTCATGAAGTTCACCATCTCCTGCACGGTCGCGTCGCCCGGCGTCAGTGGCCGGGGGCAACCGCCATCGCGATAGGTGCGCAGAACATCCAGAGCCATCGCCCGGACGCGCTCCTGGTCCTGCTCGGAAATCCCACCCTGCGGGTCACCAAAGAAATCCGACTCGGGCCGAATGTCGCCGCGAATCAGCGTGACGTCGCCGGTCAGATGCACCAGCGCGGCCAGCAGCGTAGGCACATGAGCCTCTTTCAACGCCGCCGCGATTTCAGCGTCGCTTTCGGTAATGGTCTGCCACTGATCGAACGGGTTGCTACTCATGGCAATGGATCAGCCGCCGGTGTTCATCGCCTGCGAAAGGACAGCAAAGCCCTCCGTAGCCGCCAGGCGCTTACCCACCACAGCCTGGTAGCCTTCGGAGTTGTACCACTCCTTGGCCTTTTCAGTGGATTCGAACTTGATGATCACCGTCTGGGCGCCCGGTGGGTTGCCCTCCATGGTTTCTGCGGCGACATCGAAGCAGACCACCTCACCACCATGAGCGGCGACCGTGGGCCCGGCGCCCTGGGCATACTCACCGTAAAGCGCTGGATCGTTGACTGCATATTGAGCAACAAAGTAAACGGCCATGGATTCCCCCTTCTTCCGTTTGAAATGACGTAGGGCCTGCATGCGAAGCTAACCTCCGCGATTGACCCCACCGGACTCGCCTTGAGAGTTTAACCGGCCTGCTCCCGGAACGAAAAGCCGTTAAAGCGGCATTTGCGCAAATCACCCATCCGCGGCCCTTCGGGTACGATGGCCCCTGATTCACCAGCATCCTCATCCAGGGAACCAGACGGAGCGCCACCATGGATCTGAAACTGACGGACAAGGTCGTCTTCATCGCCGGCGCCAGCCGTGGCATCGGCTACGGCATCGCCGAGGCGTTTCTGGAAGAAGGCGCCAGAGTAGCCATCACCGGGCGTTCAGCCGACGCGCTGAAAGCCGCTGAAGATGCCCTGCTGAAGCAGTTTCCGGATGCCCGCCTGCTGGCATTTTCCGGGGACATGACGGTAACCGGCGATATTCGACGCGCGCTGGACGCCGCAGAGGCGGCCCTGGGATCCATTGACATCACCGTCGCCAACGTGGGCGGTGGCGAGCAGGCCCTGGGCTATCAATTCGATGACGAAGCGTGGGATGCCGTCGTTCGGGAAAACCTCACCGGATCCGTTCGGCTCATGCGCGAGATGGCCCAGCGGCTGCGCGGGCGCCACGCCGACCAGCGCCAGGACGCCAACATCATCGCTATCTCATCCATCGCCGGCGTGGACGCGATGGGCGGGCTGCTGGCCTATGGCGCAAGCAAAGCGGCCATCAACCATTTTGCCCGCAATCTGGCGAAGGAGCTGGGCCGCTTCGATCTGCGGGTCAACGTCGTGGCGCCGGGCAACATCCTGTTCGAGGGCGGCTCCTGGGCCCGAGCCATCGAGACCCGACCGGACGTCTGGCAACCCTGGGTGGAACAGGAAGTGGCTCTGCGGCGCTTTGGCACCGTGCGGGAAATCGCGGACGCTGTTCTGTTCGTAGCCAGCCCCCGGGCAAGCTTCGTCACGGGGGCGGTTTTCGTCGTTGACGGCGGGCAGGTACGCTGAACTTGGGCAAAGGCCCTTGCCGAAGCTTGCCGAAGGCCGGGCCGAGGGTTCAGTCTCCCATCAGGCCATCGAGCACCCGCCCGCTCCGCATGCGGTCGGCAAACTCGGCTTCGTAGGCCTGCTCCGGTTCCGCCCTGACCATCTCGTCGAGCCGGTAAGCGTCGTCCCCCACCAGAATCCGCCACCGCTCGTTGCGCACGCCGTCCAGAATGATCGTCGCCGCCTGCTCGGCCGACGTTGGCGCCTTGTCGCGGAAATCCACTCCGAACTGATGCACGGCGGCCCGGATGTGGTCGTCGGGCACGTTGTCCACGGGCAGGCCGCGCTTCAGCATCTCGGCTCTGGCCTCGGCCACCTCATCCGCCGTCATTTCCAGCGCGCCATGGCCGCGCAGAACCTTCGCAGAATTCAGGGCAATTCCGGTGCCGATGTGTCCGGGCATCACCACCGACACCTTGACGTGGGGGGCGTTCAGCCGCAGATCGGTGATCAGGGCTTCGCTGAAGCCTTTGACCGCGAACTTGGCAGCCGCGTAAGCGGTATGGGACCGGTCCGGCCCCATGCTGGCCCAGAAGCCGTTGACGCTGGAGGTATTCACCAGGTGGGCCTGGTCTGCGGCAACCAGGTGCGGCATGAACGCTCTGGCGCAGAAGTACACGCCGAACCAGCAGACGTTGAACGTGCGCTCCCATTCGGCCCTTTCGGACAGGAGAAAACTGCCGCCGCCGCCAATGCCGGCGTTGTTGAACAGCAGGTTCACCTGATCGGTGTCGTGGTCACTCAGCACCGCATCCCGAAAGGCTAGCACCTGATCCTCATTCGAGACGTCGCACAGATGCAGGCTGACCCGAAGCTCGTCGGCGCCACCTGCAGCGGATGCCTCGGACCGCGTCTGCGCTCGCGTCTGCGCCCGCGTCTGCGCCCGCGTCTGCGCCCGCGTCTCTTCGAGGTTCTCCATCGACACGTCGCAAAGTGCCAGGTGGCAGCCTTCCTCAGCCAGCTGCACCGCCAGCGCCCGGCCCATGCCGCTGCCCGCGCCGGTAACAACCGCAAGCCGATCTTTAAATTCTTTCATATACCCAGTTACCCTCTCCCAATAGCCGTAGAGTTTTACAACTGTTGTATGATGCGTCCACTCCAACCGTCGGCGGCGGCCCGTCGGCAATGTCATTCCAGAATTGAACCGCCCAGTTGATAGGCCGTAAATGACCATTCGAGTCGCTCTGCATCATGAGACCCGCTACCAGTACGATCGCCGGGTGCAGATGGGACCGCAGCTGATACGCCTGCGGCCGGCGCCGCACAGCCGCACCCCGGTGGTGAGCTACGCCCTGCATATAGAACCCCGGGAGCACTTCATCAACTGGCAGCAGGATCCCTTCGGCAACTACCAGGCGAGGGTGGTGATGCCGGACAAACTGGAGGCATTCCGGGTCCGCGTGGACCTGGTGGCAGAGCTGTCGGTCTTCAACCCGTTCGACTTCTTTCTGGAGGAGGACGCCGAAGAATATCCCTTCAATTACGACGCGCTGACGCGGAAAGATCTGGGCCCCTATCTGGAAATGACCGCCATGGGTCCACGTCTGGCCGAATGGCTCGAGACCCTGGGAACGCCGCCCAGACAGCCGCTGGTGAACTATCTGGTAGACCTGAACCAGCGCCTCGCGGATGAGATTCAGTACGTAATTCGCATGGAGCCCGGCGTGCAGACACCGGACGAAACCCTGACCCTGGGCAAAGGTTCCTGCCGCGATTCCGCGTGGCTGCTGGCCCAGGCGCTGCGGCACTTCGGCATCGCGGCCCGCTTCGTCTCCGGCTATCTGATTCAGCTGAAGGCCGACCAGAAGTCTCTCGACGGCCCGTCGGGTACCGACGTGGACTTCACCGACCTGCACGCCTGGACCGAAGCCTATCTGCCCGGCGCCGGCTGGGTGGGCATGGACCCGACGTCCGGCCTGTTCGCCGGCGAGGGCCACATTCCGCTGGCGGCCACCCCGCACCCGTCCACCGCCGCGCCCATCAGCGGCCTGGTGGAACCCAGCGAGTGCGCATTCGGCTTCGACATGTCGGTGACGCGAATTCGGGAAACCCCCCGCGTCACCAAACCCTACACGGAAGCGGCCTGGGAAGACGTCAAGCGCCTGGGGCGGCAGATCGACGCCGAGCTCAAAGCCAATGACGTGCGTCTGACCGTGGGCGGAGAGCCCACCTTCGTGGCCATCGACTATCCCGACGGCGAGGAGTGGAACACGGCCGCAACCGGCCCCCACAAGAAGCGCCTGGCTGTGGACCTCATCAGACGCCTGGCGGGGCGCTTCGCACCCGGCGGCGTGCTGCATTTCGGCCAGGGTAAGTGGTATCCGGGAGAACAGCTGCCGCGCTGGGCGCTGACGCTGATCTGGCGGCAGGACGGCCAAGCCATCTGTCACGATCTGGAATTCCTTTCCAGGCCCAGGGCCGAACCCGATACGGCGGGCACTGCCCGCGCCGAGGATGCCCACCTGCTGGCAACCCGGGTGGCGGAACGAATCGTGGCGGAGCCGGATGCCGTGCTGCCGGCCTTCGAGGACCCTTGGCACTTTGTGGCCGAAGAGCGGAGCCTGCCGGAGAACCTGACTCCCGAGGCCAACGAGCTGGAAGACCCGCTGGCCCGGGAGCGTCTGGCACGGGTGTTCGAGCGCGGCCTGGGGCAACCCAGCGGCTACGTGCTGCCCATCCAGCGCTGGAACGCCCGCAGCAGCAGCGGGCGCTGGATGACCGAGCGCTGGAGCACCCGCAGCGACAAGCTGTTTCTGATTCCCGGAGATTCTCCCGTCGGCTATCGATTGCGTCTCGGCTCCCTGCCGCACCTGCGCCCGGTGGCCTACCCCCACGTGGTGCCCCGGGATCCCTTCGAGATGGTTGGCGAGCTGCCGTCGGGGCCGCTGACGCCGCAGTCGCGACTGGCCGGCTCGGGAACCGATCAGCAGGCCGCGCCGCTGGATCAGATGCAGCTGCCGCAGCCGGTCCCGGGCACCGGGCTGGTGCGAACCGCCATGTCGTTCGAAGTGCGCGACGGCTATCTCTGCGTCTTCATGCCGCCGGTAGAAACCGTCGAAGACTACCTGGAGCTGCTGGCCGAAGTGGAAGGCGCCGCCAGAGACCTCGACCTGCAGATCCAGCTCGAGGGCTACCTGCCGCCCGAGGATCCGCGCCTCAACCTCATCAAGGTGACGCCGGACCCGGGGGTCATCGAGGTGAACATTCAGCCCGCCGCCGGCTGGGACGAGATGGTGCAGATCACCTCGACGATTTACGAGGAAGCGCGCCTCGCCCGGCTCGATACCCAGAAATTCATGCTCGACGGGCGCCACACCGGCACGGGCGGCGGCAACCATGTGGTTCTGGGCGGGCGCACCCCGGCCGCCAGCCCCTTCATCCGCCGGCCGGACCTGCTGCGCAGCCTCATTGCCTACTGGCAGCAGCATCCGGCGCTGTCTTTCCTGTTCTCGGGGCTCTTCATCGGGCCCACCAGCCAGGCGCCGCGCATCGACGAGGCGCGTCAGGACAGCCTCTACGAAATGGAGCTGGCATTCACAGAGGTGCCGGACCCGGACGGCCAGGCCCCGATCCCGCCGTGGCTGGTGGATCGCATTTTCCGGCACCTGCTGGTGGACGTCACCGGCAATACCCACCGGGCAGAAATCTGCATCGACAAGCTCTACTCGCCCGACAGCGCCACCGGCAGGCTCGGCCTGGTGGAATTCCGCGCCTTCGAGATGCCGCCTCATGCGCAGATGAGCCTGGCTCAGCAGCTGCTGATCATCGCCCTGGTTGCCCGCTTCTGGAAGGCGCCGAACCGCCACGGGCTCATCCGCTGGGGCACCGCGCTGCACGATCGTTTCATGCTGCCCCACCACATCTGGCGCGACTTTCAATCCGTGCTCGAGGATCTGCGAGCCAGCGGCTACGCTTTCGAAAGTGGATGGTTTGCCCCCCACTTCGAGTTCCGCTTTCCCCGCTACGGGGCCATCGAGCACGCGGGCGTGGAGCTGGAGCTGCGGCAGGCCCTGGAACCCTGGCACGTCATGGGCGAAGAGGGTGCCGTCGGGGGCACCGTGCGCTTTGTGGACTCCTCGGTGGAGCGACTGCAGGTCAGGGTCCGCAACTTCGACACCGAGCGTTTTCTGGTGACCTGTAATCGTCAGGCGGTGCCGCTGCAGCCCACGGACACCCAGGGTGAATTCGTCGGCGGGATCCGCTTCCGCGCCTGGCAGCCGACCTCAGCACTGCACCCCACCATTCCGGTGGACGCACCGCTGGTCGTCGACCTCTACGATCGCTGGAACGGTCGGCCCGTGGCTGGCTGCACCTATCACGTGGCGCACCCCGGGGGGCGCAACTTCGAACACTTCCCGGTCAACGCCAACGAGGCAGAGAGTCGTCGCCTGTCCCGTTTTCAACCCTTTGGCTACACCCCGGACCCCTACCCGGAGCCCGCGCCGGTGACGCGACCCGAACTGCCCTGCACCCTGGACCTGCGCTGGACATGAGCGAAACCGCGAACCTGAGCAACGCGGTATCCGACCTGCTGGCCGGCTATCGGCCCCCGTCAGCCAGCTATGACGAGCTGCTGGACGACAACGGCCAACCGCGCGAACACTGGAAGCAGATGCTCAAAGACCTCGCCGGGCTGGCGCCCCAGCAGCGAGTCTCAACGACACGCGCCGCCGCCGCGCTGCAGCTCGAGCACGAGGTGGCCTACATTGCCGACGATGCCGCCAATCGAACCTGGCACCTCGACGCTCTGCCCCTCATCGTCGCCCCTGGCGACTGGGCGACGCTGTCCGCCGTCCTGATACAGCGCGCGGAGCTGCTCAACGCCGTTCTGGGTGACATCTACGGCGAGCAGACGCTGCTGAAAGGCGGCCACCTGCCGGCCCCGCTGGTGTTCGCCAACCCGGACTTCATCCCGCTGTGCCACGGCCAGCAGGCCAGAGACCGGTTTCTGCTGCAGTTCCTGGCATTCGACGTGGGTCGGGCGCCGGATGGCAGCTGGTGGGTGCTGAGCCAGCGTACCGAAGCGCCTGCCGGCATCGGCTACGCGCTGGAACACCGGCTCATCGCCTCCCGAGCCCTGCCCGATCAGTTCAACGCCCACAACCTGCATCGGCTGGCCGGCTTCTTCCGTTCGTTTGCCGAGCATTTCGCGCAGATCGGCGATCAGAATCGCAGCGTCGTGCTCACCGGCGGTCCCGATCAGCCCGACTATTTCGAGCACGCGCTCATCGGCCGCTACCTGGGCTATCCCGTGGTCGAGAGCGCCGATCTCACCGTGCGGGACCACCGGGTGTTCCTGAAGACGCTGGAGGGACTGGAGCGGGTGGATCTGATCATCCGTCGCATCGCCTCGGAGACCTGTGATCCCCTGGAGCTGCGCTCCGTGCCCCGCATGGGCATCGCCGGGCTGCTGCATGCGGCGCGCACAGCCAACGTGGCCATCGCCAACCCCATCGGCAGCGGGGTCGTCGAAAGCGATGCCCTGCTCAGCTTCATGCCGGGTTTGTGCCAGCAGCTGCTCGGCGAGCCGCTGCAGCTCCCCAGCATCGCCAGCTGGTGGTGCGGACAGCCCAAGGAGCGGGCATACGTCGAAGCCAATGCTGACAAGCTGAGCCTGCGGCAGGCTTTCCGGCACCGCGGGATGCTCACCGCCGGCGCCGGCGAGCTGCAGCAGTCCGACCCCGACCTGCAGGATCCGGAAAGCTTCAGAGAGCGGCTGAGCCTGCGGCCTTACGACTTTGTCGGCCTGGAGCGCATGAAGCCTTCCACGGTTCCCTGCCTGGATGACAACGGCCAGCTGCACCCGGCGCCGATGGTGATGCGCGTGTATGTAGCCGCCAGCGAGAGCGGCTATCTGGTGATGCCCGGCGGGCTGGTGAAAGTCTCCGCCGAGGATGCAGGGCGGGACGTCGCGGTCAGCAAGGACGTCTGGGTCCTGGCGGAGGAAGAAATTCCACATGAAAGCCTGATCCGTCCGCTGCGGGCAGCGACCCTGAAGCGCAGCGACCGGGATCTGCCCAGCAAAACGGCAGACGACCTGTTCTGGCTGGGACGATATTTCGAACGCGCGGACGGCGGTGTCAGGCTGTATCGGAATCTGTTCATGAACCTCGCCGGGGAGACCACGCTGGGCAGCGCGCCGGTGGCACTGAACATCCTCACCGGCCTGCTGGTATCCCAGAGCCGGCTGACGGCGGCCCGGGGTCGCCGCGCGGTCGCTTCCGGCAGTCGCGCGGTGGAGCACGAGATCTGGAACATCCTCTTCGATCCGGACAGTCCCGACAGTCTGGGCCAGGTGCTGGGCAACGTCAGGCGGACGGCGGACCAGGTCCGGGAGCGGCTGTCGCAGGATGCCTGGCGCATCATCGACCGCGTCACCAGCGTGCCCCGGCTGCGCTGGCGCACCCATTCGGTCAGCGACGCGGTGAACACCCTGAATGACCTGATCGAGGGTCAGTCCGCCGTCAACGGTCTCATCCATGAAAACATGACCCGCGGCTACGGCTGGCGCCTGCTGGACATGGGCCGGCGCATCGAGCGGGCGAGGTTCATCATCAAGGTCATGCGCGAGCTGCTGGTACGTGCCGACAGGGACGAGCCCGGCGTATTGAGCCTGCAGCTGGAGCTGTCAGACAGCCTGATTACGTACCGTTCCCGCTATCAGGCCGAGCCCCAGCTGCCCGCGGTGCTGGATCTGGTGCTGGCGGACGACAGCAACCCCCGCTCCCTGGTGTTCCAGCTCACCGAGATGGCGAGCCACATGCAGGTGATGCCGCTGGAAGACCTGGATGGCCGTCCCTCCGCGGGGCAGAAGCTCCTGGTGGGCATGAATACCGACGTGCTGCTGGCGGACGTCGACAAGCTGGCCGCCACGGTCAGCCGGGGCGGCAGACGCACCCACCTAAACCGCCTGCTGAACCGCTGCGAGGAGGGAATCGACGCCCTGACCACGCACATCTCGCATACCTACTTCAGTCATTCCATCGGCCATCGGGTCACGGGCAACGTGATTCGCGGAAACCCTGACGATGCTGTATAGCGTTCGCCACGAAACGCGCTTCGCGTACCAGTCCCCGGTGAGCATCTCGCACCAGCTGCTGAAGCTTCGCCCCAGGCGCTGCAGCAGGCAGAACGTGCATGAGCCGGAGGTGCAGATCACGCCAGCGCCCAGCGTAGATCGGGAGTGGGAGGACTACTTCGGCAACACCGTTGAGTTCGCCACGGTTCAGCAGCCCCACGAGGAGCTGGTAATTACCAGCACGGCTCGGGTCGAGGTCATGCCGGGCATGAACATCATGCTGGACTTCAGCCCCGCCTGGGAGATCGTCGCCCAGAGCATGCAGAACCCGACTCAGGCGGAGGCCCTGATCGCGTCCCAGTTCTGCTACGAATCGCCCTATGTGGGTCTGCACCCCGAAATTCGCGAGTATGCCGTGAAGAGCTTCGCGCCCGGTCGGCCGCTGCTGGCGGCGGTGATGGAGTTGACGTCCCGGATATTTACGGAGTTCACCTACCGGGGCGGCGTGACCGACGTGTCCACGCCGGTCATGGAGGTTCTGAAGGCGAGGCACGGCGTCTGCCAGGATTTCGCTCACCTGCAGATCGCCTGCCTGCGCAGCCTCGGCCTGCCCGCCCGCTACGTCAGCGGCTACCTGCTCACCCACCCGCCGCCGGGAAAAGAGAAGGCGATGGGCGCCGACGAATCCCACGCCTGGCTGTCGGTGTGGTGCCCGGAGCTGGGCTGGGTAGACTTCGACCCCACCAACAACAAGATTCCCAACCTGGAACACGTTACCGTGGCCTGGGGTCGGGACTACGGGGATGTAAGCCCGGTGAGCGGCTTCATATTCGGCGGTGGCGAGCACGAGGTGACGGTGGCGGTGGACATTCTGCCGGCCCGGGCCTGAGTACTGCAGTCGAAGAGGAATCGCACGAGGGGGATCTCAATGAAGCAATCGAAGCAGGCCTACCAGGCTTATCGAGAAAAAGCCGCCGAGTACGTGGGCAGCCGGCACATCAGCCGACGGCGGTTGCGAGAGCCCGTAGCCGCCGACCTGCACCCCGCCACCATTCCGCTAACCCAGCTCAACGTCGCTAACCCGCAGCTGTTCAAAGAAGACCTGATCTGGCCTTACTTCAAGCGCCTGCGGGAAGAGGCCCCCATCCACTACTGCGCGGACAGCCAGTACGGCGCCTACTGGTCCGTCACGAAATTCGACGACATCCTGGCCATCGACGCCGACCATCAGACGTTCTCATCGGACTTCGCCACCGGCGGCGTCACCATTCAGGGCACGCCGGCATCCGGCGAGTTCATGCCCATGTTCATTCAGATGGATCCGCCCCGGCATGACGAGCAGCGGGCCGCGGTGGCACCCCGCTTCGCCCCCACCCGGCTGGCGGAGCTGGAATCGGTGATTCGCGAGCGAGCCGGCGCCATCCTCGACGGCCTGCCCCGCGGCGAGACCTTCGACTGGGTAGAGCGGGTCTCCAAAGATCTCACCGGGCAGATGCTGGCGACGCTGCTGGGTATATCGACAGCGGAACGGCACCGGCTCATCGCCTGGTCGGACATCCTGGGCAATCCCGACAACCCGGAGGTGGTGGCGTCACCGGACATCTTCTACAACACGCTGGCCGACGTCGGCGAGTATTTCATCGACCTGTGGAACGAGCGGGTCGATCAGGAACCGGGATTCGACCTCATCTCCATGCTGGCGCACGGCGAGGGCACCCGCGACATGGGGCCGCGTGAGTTCGTCGGCAACCTGGTGCTGCTGATCACCGGCGGCAACGATACCACCCGCAATTCCATCAGCGGCGGGCTGCTGGCGCTCAACCAGCATCCGGACGAGTATGACAAGCTGCGCAACGACCCGGGCCTGGTGCGCAACATGGTGCCGGAGATCATCCGCTGGCAGACGCCGCTGGCCCACATGGCCAGGACCGCAAACCGGGACGTCGAGGTGGGCGGGCAGAACATCCGCGCCGGCGATCGGGTGATCCTGTGGTACATCTCGGGAAACCGGGACTCAGACGCGATCCCGGACCCCGATCGCTTTCAGATCGATCGGGAAAACGCCAGGCACCACCTGTCGTTCGGCTTCGGCATTCATCGCTGCCTGGGCAACCGCCTGGCCGAGATGCAGCTGCGGGTGCTCTGGGAGGAGATCCTCAAACGCTATCCCGTGATCAACGTGGTGGGAGAACCCGTGCGGGTGAGCTCCTGCATGTTCCACGGCTTCACCAGCATGCCGGTGCAGATACCGGCCTAGTGCGCGGTCTGACCCGCCTGGGCCAGCAGGCGGCGCACGTTCCAGATCTGCGTTCGGGTCAGCAGAACCACCATCACGGTGAGCATGCCGGCCACGGGAATCAGCACGGCGTTACGGGCGCCCAGGTAGCCCACGCACCAGCCGAGGAGCACGCTGCCGATGGGCATGCCGCCCATCATCCCCAGCGAGTAGACGGACATGAGCCGGGCACGATGGGTTTCCGGCGACGCCTCCTGCACGATAGACCGCGACATGGTCATGCTGATGCCGCCGCACAGACCCCAGAGATAAACGGCAAAATAGAAGCCCCAGAGGGGCAGCTCGAAGTGCAGCACGGAAAGAATGCTGGCGCTCGCCAGGCCGCCGAGCACCAGCGCTCTTCCGGGGCGCTCCACGCCGCCCCGGCGCATGAGCACGAAGATGGTGGTGCAGGTTCCCAGCATGTTGGCGGCAAAGGCCAGCGCGATCCCCCCGGCGCTGCCCTGGTAGATGTCCCGCACCATCAGCGGCAGCACCACCAGGTAGGTGCCGGCAAAGAATATGCCTACGGCGAAGGTCAGCAGAATCGCGGGCCGGATGGCATCGGAACGCCAGGCGATGGACAGGCCCTCGCCGATTTCCACCAGCGGGTTGCGGCGTTTTTCAGGCGCCCGCGCGGGGAGCTGCGGCACCCTGGAGGTGGCGAACGCGGCGGCGAACATGAACCCCGCCTGCAGCACCATCACCATGGACGGGCCGATGTTGTCAGCCAGAGAGCCCAACCCGAAACCGAGGATCTGGACACCGAACTGCACGCCTATGGCCAGCGTGACCACGCGCTGTATGTCCAGACCGGCTACCCGATTCAACAGCGCGTCACGGGCGGGCATGGCGAAGGCGCCGAAACTGCCGCCGATCACCGCCCAGGCCAGCAGCACCTCGTAGACCACCAGATCGGCCTCCACCAGCACGGCCATCGCCAGCGGCGGCGCCATCATGCCGAGATGCAACCCGATCAGCAGACGGCGCTGATCGACCCGGTCACCCAGCAGGCCGCCCCACAGGATGAGCAGCAGCATGGGCAGCTGGCTGGCCATCTGGGCAAAACCCACCCTGGCGGGGGTCTCGTTCAGAAACACGGCGACCAGCCAGGGGAACATCACCATCTGGATGCCGCCGGGCACCAGAAAGAAGGCCGAGCTGATGAGGTACCAGCGCAGGCCCTGATTCATTCAGCCGTCACCAGCCGAACTGCTTCTTGTACTCCTCCATCAGGCCCAGAACCGTGAAGCTGGCTACCTTCTGCCGCGGAGGATACTGCTCGAAGGTGGCCATGAACTGTGTCACCGAAGCCATTGCAGAGAACAGCCGCGGCGTGCGATACAGCACCCAGTCCCAGTAGGTATTGGAGGTGACATCGGCGACCTCGAAGGGATCCCGCCGCAGATTGAAAAGCTTCGGCAGCCGCAGGGGCACGAAGGGCTCGGCCCACACCTGCATGGTGCCCGTGGCCCGCTGCTCCATGAAAATGATCTTCCAATCGCCCACCCGAACGGCAGTCAGATCGGCCGACGGGGCGCCTGGTCCGTTTGCCCCGTGAGATACGGCAGATAGTTATAACCGTCGAGATGCACCTTGAACGTCTTGCCGCCCGCCTGGTATCCGTCGAGCAGCTTCCTGCCAACCTCCGGCTCTCCCGCGGCGGCAACGAAGGTCTGCAGCCAGTCCATGTGGTGCATGAGATCATTGGAAATTGCGCCGGCTTTGATTTTTCCCGGCCAGCGCACCATGGCTGGAACCCGGAAACCCCCTTCGTAGTTGGTGTTCTTCTCGTTGCGGAACGGGCTGCTGGCGGCGTCGGGCCAGGTGTTCTTGTGCGGCCCGTTGTCCGTGGAGTACATGACGATGGTGTTGTCCGCAATGCCGAGCTCGTCCAGCTTGTTCAGCAGCTGGCCGACGTCGTCGTCGTGATCCAGCATGGCGTCGGCGTAGAAGTTCTGTCCCGATCGTCCACGGCTTTCCGGTTTGACGTAGGTGCGAAAGTGCATGTGCGTGCCGTTCCACCAGACGAAGAACGGTTTGTCGGCCGCATGGGCTCGATCGATGAAGTCAAGGGCGGCAGCCGTCGTCTCTTCGTCGATGGTTTCCATCCGCTTGCGGGTCAGCGGGCCGGTGTCTTCCACCTGCCCATCCGCATAGGAGCGAATGACCCCCCGAGGCCCGAACACCTGGCGAAACCTCGGGTCCTTCGGGTAGTCCTCGTGTTCCGGCTCCTCCTCCGCGTTTAGGTGATAAAGATTCCCGAAAAACTCGTCAAACCCATGATTTGTAGGAAGAAATTTGTCCTTGTCTCCCAGGTGGTTCTTGCCGAACTGGCCGGTGGCGTAACCATGCGGCTTCAACAGCTCGGCAATGGTGGGATCCTTCTCGCTGATGCCGATCTCGGCGCCGGGCACGCCGACCTTGAGCAGGCCGGTGCGGAATCCGCTTTGACCGGTGATGAAGGTGGAGCGCCCGGCGGTGCAGCTCTGCTCGCCGTAATAGTCGGTAAAAATCATTCCTTCCCGGGCTATGCGGTCGATGTTGGGCGTCTGGTATCCCATCATGCCCAACGAGTACGAGCTGAGGTTAGTAATCCCAATATCGTCGCCCCAGATCACCAGGATGTTGGGCTTGTCCGCAGACCAGGCGGCGACGGACCACAGCAGGCAACCAACAGCCAGCGTTTCAAGGAACCTCTGCATCAACTTTCTCCCCGCCGCTGCCGATCGCAATCAGGCATCGCTGATCTATCAGGAATGCGTCGCCATGATCCGGGCAAGCCCGAGGGGATAACCACCATGCACCCAGGAATACACGCAGCAAACCATCCGGACAAGCCGGCCTTCATCTTCGCCGGCAGCGGTGAGACGGTAACCTACGGACAACTGAACGACAGCTCTAATCGCGGCGCGCAGCTGTTTCGCAGCCTGGGGCTGAAACCCGGGGACCACATCGCGCTGATGATGGAAAACAACCCAGCGTTCTTTCAGATCTGCTGGGCGGCCCAGCGTTCCGGCCTGTACTACACGGCCATCAGCTATCGCCTCCAGGAAGAAGAGGTGACCTACATCGTGGGCGACTGCGAAGCCAGGGTCTTCATCACCAGCGCGGCCCAGGCCGAGCTGGCCCGCAAGCTGGCCGACACCATACCGGGTGTGCGTGCCCGCTACATGGTGGACGACACCATAGACGGGTTCGAGTCCTGGGAGGCGGCCATCGGCGGCATGCCGGCCGAGCCGATTGCCGACGAAACCGAAGGCAGCGACATGCTGTACTCCTCCGGAACCACGGGCCGGCCCAAAGGCATCAAGGTGCCACTGGCCGGCGAGCCGCTGGGCAGCAATCCAGCATTGCTGGCGCTGTTCCAGGGTCTCTACGGGTTCGATGACAAAACCGTCTACCTGTCGCCCGCGCCGCTGTATCACAGCGCGCCGCTGCGCTACAACATGGCGGTTACCCGCCTGGGTGGCACTTCGGTGGTGATGGAGCGTTTCGATGCCGACTGGTGCCTGGAGCTCATCGAGCAGTACCGGATCACCCACGCCCAGTTCGTTCCCACCATGTTCGTGCGCATGTTAAAGCTGCCTGAAGCAGAACGGCTGCGCCACGACGTTTCCTCCGTGCAGGTTGCCATTCACGCCGCCGCCCCCTGCCCGGTGCAGGTCAAGCAGCAGATGATCGAATGGTGGGGGGAAGTCATCCACGAGTACTACGCCGGTACGGAAGGCAACGGGTTCTGCGCCATCTCTCCCCAGGAGTGGCTCACCCACCCGGGGAGCGTGGGTCGACCGCTGCTCGGCGAGATTCACATCTGCGACGACGAGGGCGACGAGCTGCCCACAGGCCAGGCGGGAACCATCTATTTCGGCGGCGGCGGGGATTTCGAGTATTACAACGACCCGGACAAGACGGCGGATTCCCGTCACCCGAAGGACAAGGGATGGTCCACCCTGGGAGACATGGGCTACCTGGACGAGGAAGGCTACCTTTACCTCACCGACCGCAAGACCTTCATGATCATTTCCGGGGGCGTGAACATCTATCCTCAGGAAATCGAGAACCTGCTGGTCACGCACCCCAAGGTCACCGACGTGGCCGTTTTTGGCGTTCCCAACGAAGAGTTCGGCGAGGAGGTGAAAGGGGTGGTGCAGCCGGCGGAAATGGGTGACGCAGGTCCGGCGCTGGCGGAGGAGCTCATGCTGTTCTGCCGCGAGCATCTGTCACACGTGAAGTGCCCGCGCAGCATCGACTTCCTGGAAGAGCTGCCGCGGCACCCAACCGGCAAGCTCTACAAACGCCTGCTGCGCGACAAGTACTGGGAGGGGCACGACTCCCGGATTCTCTAGCTGCTCGCCGCAGGCGGCAGCCTCAGCTGCCGGTGAAGTTGGCTTCCCGCCGCTCCAGAAACGAGGCCACGCCTTCCTGGTGATCGCTGCTCCTGAAGCACTCGGCAAGCGCCCG
>CAMYJX010000035.1 GCA_947258825.1 uncultured Pseudomonadales bacterium | reverse complement strand
GTTTTCGTACTGCCTGGGAACGAACTCCACGTCGCCGTTCTCCACGGCGGCGATCGCCGGTTCCGCCAGCGGTTGAATCTTAACGAACCATTGGTTCGTCAGCAGGGGTTCGATTACCGCGCCGGATCGGTCGCCTCGGGGCACCATCAGCTTGTGATCTTCCACCCGATCCAGCAGCCCCAGCCCTTCAAGATCGGTGACGACCTGCTTGCGCGCCGCATAGCGGTCCAGGTTTCGATAGGCTTCCGGCGCGTTGTCGTTGATCGAGGCGTCTTCGTTGAGAACGCTTATCAGGGGCAGGCTGTGGCGGGCACCCACCTCGTTATCGTTGAAATCGTGGGCCGGCGTGATCTTGACGCAGCCGGTGCCGAATTCCTGGTCGACATAGTCGTCGGCGATGATGGGAATCTGCCGCCCCACCAGGGGCAGGACCACCTGTTTGCCGATGAGGTTCCGATAGCGCGCGTCGTCAGGGTGCACGGCGACCGCGGTATCGCCGAGCATGGTCTCTGGTCGCGTTGTCGCCACTACCAGATAGTCCAGGCCGTCTGTGGTGGTGGCGCCATCGGCCAGAGGGTAGCGGAAGTGCCAGAGGTTGCCCTGTTCCTCGTTGTTTTCCACCTCCAGGTCGGAAATCGCCGTCTTCAGCTCCGGATCCCAGTTCACCAGCCGCTGGCCCCGGTAGATCAGCCCTTCCTCGTGAAGGCGCACGAATACTTCCATAACCGCGCGTGAGAAACCTTCGTCCATGGTGAAGCGTTCGCGACTCCAGTCCAGCGACGATCCCATGCGCCGCAGCTGCTGGGAAATGCTTCCACCCGAGTGATCCTTCCAGTCCCAGACCCGCTCGATGAACGCGTCGCGACCTATGTCGTAGCGGGTCTTGCCGTCGGCGTTGAGCTGCCGCTCCACCAGCATCTGGGTTGCGATGCCCGCGTGATCCGTGCCCATCTGCCATAGGGTGCTGTCGCCCTTCATGCGGTGGTAGCGGATCAGCGCGTCCATCAGCGTGTGCTGAAACGCATGGCCCATGTGCAGGCTGCCGGTTACGTTCGGCGGAGGAATGACGATGGAGTAAGCCGGACCGTTGCCGGCCGGGGCAAAATAGTTGGCGTTTTCCCACTGCCCGTAGAGCTGCTGCTCGATCTCGTGGGGGTCGAAGCTATTTTCCATGCGGACCGTCGCCGGACTGAACATCGTTGAAACGCTGCTTCACGGTGGCTTCCAGCTGATCGCCGATGGCAGTGAGCAGTTCGGCCCTCAGGTCGCCCATCCGGTCCCGTACCGTTTGACGCAGCCAGCGATGGAGGGTTTCGTCTATCCGTACCTGCAGGGCTTCGTTCAGCTCATCGGTATCATGGGGCGTCCACTGCTGGCTGTGCGCTTCGATGGATGCCCGGGCATCGTCCAGCAACTCTGAAGCCGCCTGACGCCAGTCGTCGCCGAGCAACTGTTCGAACAGGCTGTCGTCCAGCCCGACAGGAGACTGTTCCCCTTCCGGCGCCGGTTGCTGGCGCGTCTGCGGCGCCTCTGCCGCTGCCGAGGCCTGCGGTGGTTCGGGGGTCTGTTCTGGTTCCGGCTCTGGTTCGAGCGCGGGCGTCTCTTCTAGGGCCGGCTCGTCGACCTCCGCGTCTCCCTCTACCACGTCTTCAAGTACAGGCACGTCGTCTACAGGCACTTCGTCTTCCTTCGGTTGCTCGGCTTCGGCAGACGGGCGTGCCACCTCTGGCTCAATGGGATCCAACGGTTCGGCGTCTGTCTGGGCCGCTTTCTCTTCCTCCGACAGCAGCGTGCGGATCGACTCCAGGTCGCCCAGCAATGCGTTCGCTCCCTTGTTCGCTCGTTTTGCGTTCATGCGGCCTCCCAGTCTTCCAGCTCGTGATGAAACAGAGGGTAACCCCGATCGCGGTAGAACTTGTATCGTTCCCGACCTGCATCGCGGGTGGCCTCCACCACGATTTCCGCAACCCGGTCGAAACGTCCGAAGAACGTGGGAATCTCGGAAGCCAGATTGATGAGCACGCCGTCGGGGTCGACGGGTGGGTTCCAGCCCAGCAGCAGCGGTGAAGGCTTTGCCAGGGTGGAACCCTCGCTGGCGTGTGGTATGAAGCGGTGTTCCGGATAGTGCCAGAGCATCTCGTCCAGCTCCGCGGCCGCAGCCTGGTCATCGTTGTGGATGTGCACGCGATTGCCCGTCGTTACCGCTTTCGCAGCAAGGCGGCAGGCGAAACGGTGGGCGGCGCCCAGGTCCACATCCTGCAGGACGTAGAAATCCACCCGGGTCACCGGCCCGCCTGCTGGCAAAGGTAGCGGAACAGCAAACCAACGGGCCGCCCGGTGGCGCCCTTGGCGGCGCCGCCCTTGAAAGCGCTACCGGCCACGTCCATGTGTGCCCAGGGGTATTTATCGGTAAATCGCGCGAGGAAGCAGGCGGCAGTGACGGCGCCCGCACCGCCGCTGCCGATGTTGGGAATATCGGCGAAGTTGCTCTTCAGCGATTCCTGATACTCATCCCACAGCGGCATGCGCCAGGCCCGGTCGCCGGACCACTCCCCAGCCTCCACCAGCGCCGTGGCCAGCTCGTCGCTCTTGCTGAACACGGCGGATGCGTGAGAACCCAGTGCCACGATGACGGCCCCGGTCAGGGTGGCAACGTCGATGACGGTTCTGGGTTTGAAGCGCTCGGCATAGGTCAGCGCGTCGCACAGCACCAGGCGACCCTCGGCATCGGTGTTGAGAATCTCCACCGTTTTGCCGGACATGGTGGTTACGATGTCACCGGGACGGGAAGCCTTGCCGCTGGGCATGTTTTCGGCCGCGGCCACCAGGGTGACGATGTTGATCGGTAGTTTTGCTTCGGCCGCTGCGCGGGTGGCGCCAAGCACCGTGGCCGCGCCGCACATGTCGAACTTCATCTCGTCCATGTTGGCGCCGGGTTTCAGGCTGATCCCGCCGGTGTCGAAGGTGATCCCCTTGCCAACCAGCGCGATGGGCGCATCTCCGCGTTTGCCGCCCTTATATTGAACGACGATCAGGCGTGCTGGTGTTTCAGTACCGGCCGTCACCGAGAGAAAGGCACCCATGCCCAGCTCTGCCATGCGCTTTTCGTCCAGCGAGGTAACTCTTACGTTTTCCAGCCGGGAGAGCTTGCGGGCTTCTTTCAGCAGATAGCTCGGATTGCCCACGTTCGGAGGCTGGTTGCCGAGGTTGCGGGCCAGATCCAACCCCTGCTGCAGCGCGTTGGCCTGACGGACCGCCCGCTGCACCGTTGCGCGACCGCGGTCATCGGCCAGCATCTGAACGGTGCGCAGCGTCAGGCCGCCATTCTCCGGCTTCTTGCTTTTGTGCTGCGCGAACTGGTACAGCGCGTTGGCAAGGGCGGCGAGTCCGGCGCTGGCGCGCCAGTGCAGATCACGGCCTTTTACTTTCGCGCTGCTCAGGGCCCACAGGGCCTGGGCGACGGGCAGGGTTTTCAACGCGTTTGCAGCAGCCGAAGCGACCTTACGGAAGTTGGCAGCATCGAGTTCCGAGTCCGCACCGCCTGCCACCAGCAACCGCTGCACCCCTTTGCCGGCAGCCAGCTGCACCAGGGCAACTTTGCCTGCTTGATCACGGAAATCGCGCAGCGCTGCGTCCAGCACCTTGAGCTCGCCCTGAGCTCTGGCCACGCGCCTGGCCTGGGACACGCTGCTGACGAGGCAGGGTGTCTTTACATCGGTTACCGATCCGATACGGGTGGCGTACTTCATGATTCCCCTTGCTGGTCAACGAGCGGGTGAATGAGTGGATGGTTCATTTGATCGTTAATTTGGCGCGTCGAGGTTGATTGAGCCGGGCTGATTCTAAATTAAAACGCTCAGCTGGCATATGGCGCTTGTGGTGGAGCCCGAGTCTGGGGCTCAACGCGTTTCATCCGCGGGGCGGTTTGGGCAGCGTGACTACTTGCGTGCCGGAGAGCAGATCGGACCAGCTGCGCCCGCGAGGGTCGATAAGAATCCAGAGGTAGCCCAGGCCCAGACTGAGGACGCAGAGCAGGGCAGCGAAGAAGCGTACGGTCACCTGCCGCAGAGACACGGGACCGCCGTCAGCCGTCTGCAAAGCCAGCCGCCAGGCCAGCATGCCCGCAGTCTGGCCCCTTGCCAGCCAGAAGTAGGCGAAGAAGCCGTACAGCTCCAGGAACAGGACCGTCTGCACCGGAGCGCCGAACACCGTACCGTTGGTGATGGCGACCATGGGGAAGAGGGAGACCAGCCAGATCGCCAGCATCAGCAGGCTGTCGTACAGCATTGCGGCCAGCCGGCGCATGAGGCCGGCCGGGGGCAGAATCTCCGCCCGGCCAGCGTGTCCTGTTTCGGAAGTCCGGATCGGGATGCCTCAGAAAGCGGCCAGGTGGTCCGCGACGCGGACGGCTCGGCCACAGAATTCTTCCCGGCTCATGGCCTCGAGCGTGTCCGGGTCTTCACAGTTGGCCCACAGGCGCCGTCCATCCGGCAAAAGGCACGCCAGATGGCCAACAGTCGGGCCTTCGGCGCCGTACATCACGGTGTAGCTTTCCACCGTCGCGTCGCCGTCGTAATCCATGGCCACTTCGCGGCGTGGCGTTGCGTCCACTTCTTCCTGCACGTCCTGATGTGCGAAAGGCCGCTCGGGCGGGGTTGCGGAATACACGCCGAACGCGTGCTTGGTCAGGTAGCCGCCGTTGGCCGTGATCAGGCAGCGGGCATCCCGGGCTTCGCGCAGCAGCTCCACGCTCCTGGCGATAGAGTGCATCACATAGTTGTTCATCGGCCCGCCCGCGAAGGTCAGCCCGCCGGTGATGGTCAGGGGCCGGGAAGTATCCAGGCCGATTTCGTTGGCTGCGACCTGCACGGCCACGGGAAAGCAGCTGTAGACATCCACCAGGTCCAGGTCGGAGGGGCTCAGCCCGGCCAGCTCCAGTGCCCGTCCGCCGGCAATACGGATTGCCGGTGAGGTATAGAAATTTTCCCGGTTCGAGACGTAGTAGTGATCGTGGGCGTCGGTTCCCGACCAGGGATATACCCACTTGTCCTCCGGGATACCCAGCGCGCGGGCTTTGGAAACGGAGCACATGATGAGCGCCGCGCCCTGATCCACATTGTTGTTGGAATTCATCAGCTTCGGGTAAGGGAAGGACACCGGTCGGTTGGTTTTGGACAGGGTGCGGATCTCCTCCGCCGATTTCGCTTCGCGAATCCAGGCGTGAGGATTCTCTGCCGCCACCCTGCTGAAGCCGGCCCACAGTTCGGATATGCGCTTCAGGTGGTCTTCGACGCTCTCTCCACGGTGATGACGCAGGGCATTCTCGAACATGGGGTAAATCTGAATGGGCCGGCCCAGGCGCATCTGCTTTTCCGCCTCGTGGCGCATGTCTTTGTCGACGCCGATTCGGCGGTCCGGTGTGCCCGGCAGCTCCTGCCATTCCAGCTTGATGCCGGCCCGCTTGGCTTTGGCCTGGCTGTTGCCGCATTCCGCGCCGGTGATGATGATCAGGTCCCGGGTGCCGTCCTGAATCTCCAGCGCGCTCTGGTTCACCACGCTTTGCACGAAGTTACCGCCGAACTGGGACATGACGGTTTCCGCGGCGCTGTTGCCGATTGCTTCGGCCACGGCCGCAGCCGGATTCTCGTAAGGCCAGATGCCGCGGATCACCCGCACCGAACCTGCTTCCGCAAGCAGCCGGGGGCTGCCGGCATCTTCCGCCGCCATCCGCACCGCGTCGATCATCAGCTCGATGGGCTCTTTGCCATCGGTGGGGTCGGTAATGCGCTGCTCGACCTGCGCGATGCCGACCAGAACGGGTGTATCACTCATCTTTGCTGACGCCTCAACCTGAAGAGCGCGCATGATACCGAAAGCGCGGGCTTCTGGGGAACGCGCAAACGCGCCTCTGCTCTGGCCACGGCGTCTTCAGTTCTGCGTCAGGGCAAGGGCGAGGGATCTGATGCTGTCGGGGTCGGTGGCTGCAAGGTTCAGTGGCGGGTGCGCCTTGGCCCCGTCATTGATGTCGGTGATGAGCTGGGCGATTTGCGCTGGGTCCCGGCCGGCGAATGACAGCGGTCCCGAGTGGCAGGCGGCACATACCACCGCGGCCTGCTCGGTTACGTCGGCGCTTGCGCCCGCGCTTACCGCAGCGCCTGCTGTTGCCGTGGGGCTGCCCGCTTCCTGCGCCTGTCCCGAGTCGGCACCGCATGCGGACATCGTGATCAGTGAGGACACCGTCATGAGGGTCAGGAATCTTTTCACCGGGTTGCTCCTTATTTGATATCTGTCGAGTTGTTCATTGGGACGAAAACCAGGCGCCCTCCGACAGCGCCCGTAGCACGTCACGCCGGCAGATCATACCGACGAGCCTTCCTTCGATCACCACTGGACATCGCCGGTGCGGTGAGCGGGCGAAATAGGCGGCGACGTCCATCAGGCTGTCGTCGGGCAACACCGTCTCTACGGCCTGGCTCATGAAGTCCTCTACCAACCCGGCCGACTCGTCATGGTATCCGGCGCTCAAGGCCACCTTGATGCAATCTCTTTCGGTAAGGATGCCCACCAGGCCGCCAAACTGATCGACCACGGGCATGCCTGAAATGTCCCGGTCGATCAGGGTGCGGATGGCTCGCATGATATCGGTGTCGTTGGTGACGGTCTGCACGCTCGTCGCCATGTAGTCTTTTACCCGCATTGCTTCGGCTTTCATCTTGCCGCCTCCTCAGGCTCCGAAGTCGTCGAACAGAATGCTGTCGCGGTCAACGCCCAGATCCTCCAGCATCCCCACCACGGCGCTGCTCATCAGGGGTGGACCGCACAGATAATACTCTGCTTCTTCGGGGGCCGGATGTCCCTCGAGATAGGTCTCAAAGACGATCTGGTGGATCAGCCCCGTAGCGCCGTGCCACTGATCGTCGGGGTGGGGTTCGGAAAGGGCAACCTGATAGCTGAAATTGTCGTGATCGCGGGCCAGCGCCTCGAATTCGTCCCGAAAGCACAGCTCACGGAGGCTCCGAGCCCCGTACCAGAAGCTGATCCTGCGGCGGCTGCTGCGACCCAGCAGCAGATCCAGGATCATTGAGCGCATGGGGGCGATGCCGGCACCGCCCCCGATGAAGATCATTTCCCGCCCGGTATCGCGGCTGTGAAAAGCGCCGAATGGGCCCGACAGGCTGATCGAGGCGCCTCGCGCCAGGCTGAACAGATAGGACGAAACCCTTCCGGGGGGCGTATCCGCCGGGGCGTTGTGGGGCGGCGTCGCGATTCGTACCACCAGCTTCACGGTCTCCCGCTCGGCGGGATAGCTGGCCAGCGAGTAGGCCCGCACCGTGGGCGCCTCGATGTTTACCTGCAACCTTCGAAGCCGAGCCCAGTCCCGCAGGAAAGTTTCCGGCACCTCGAACTCGGCGAAGTTGACGTTGGTTGGCGGTGCTTCCAGCAGCACGTAATCACCGGCCTCGTAGTTCAGGTCTTCTCCAGACGGAAGCGCCAGCGTCAACTCTTTCATATAGGGGGTCAGGAAGCGGGTGCTGGTCAGCGTACACGGCAGCCGGCGGGCTTCCAGGATGTCCGCCGGTACGCTGATATGAAGATCCTCCCGCACGGTTACCATGCATGCCAGCCGCTCTCCCAGGGCTGCCTCCCTGCCGCTGATGTGGTTGCGCTCCGTCGGCAGCAAGGGCCCGCCGCCGCTGGTCACGCGCAACCGACACTGGCCACAGGAACCCCGGCCGCCGCAGGCGGCGGGCAGGAAGACGCCGTGCTCAGCCAGGGTCCACAGCAGCCGGTCTCCCGAAGCGACCTGCAGTTCGCGCTGCTGGTTCAGATTGATGGTGACCTGGCGCTCCGGTACCAGGCGCCGACGCACCAGCAGAACGGCGATGGCCAGCAGCAGCACGACCGTCGTGAATATAACCATGGCTGCAGCGGCTTGTAGCATTGCCTGAAACCGGCCTAAAGCTGGATGCCGGTCAACCCGGCAAACCCGAAAGCCAGCAGGCCGGTTACGATGAAAGCAATGCCCAGACCCTGCAGCCCCATGGGGACGTCGCTGTAACGCAGACGCTCCCGAATGGCTGCGAACAGCACCACCGCCAGCGCCCAGCCCAGGCCGACGCCCAGACCGTAAGCCAGACTGCCGGTGAAATCATAGGACCGCTGCACCATGAGCAGCGACGCGCCCAGGATGGCGCAGTTGACCGTCAGCAGCGGCAGGTAGATGCCCATGGTCTGATGGAGAACGGGCGCGAACCGCTCCATGACGACTTCCAGCATCTGTACCAGCGCGGCGATCACGCCAATGAACGTCACGAACTTCAGATAAGAGAGATCCAGCGTGCCGAGGCCAGCCCAGGCCAGCGCCCCCGGCGCCAGCAGGAACTGGTAGATGAGGTTGTTGATGGGAACGGTGATCAGCTGTACCACGATCACCGCGATGCCCAGCCCGATAGCGGTTGTCACTCGCCGGGAGACGGCAATGTAGGTGCACATGCCCAGCAGGAAAACCAGTGCCAGGTTCTCCAGAAACATGGCGCGCAGCACGATGTTTGCGAACTCGCTCATCCCGCCGTTTCCTGATACTTGAGATGCCCGGGTCGTGGGTTCGGCTCGCTTTGCAGGCTGCGGCGTGGATAGCGTTGCCAGGCGGCAATACCCCAGATCAGCAGGCCGATGATGAAGAACGCGCTGGGCGCGTACAACATCATCTCGTTAGGCCAATACCAGCCACCTGATGCTCTGGTGGGAAGTATGGGTATGTCCAGCAGCGTGCCGGCGCCCAGAAGTTCCCGGATCGCGGCCACCAGCAGAAGAATCGAGGCGTAGGCGGCGCCATTGCCAACGGCATCGGCGACGCTTTCCAAAGGACCGTGGCGCATGGCGAACGCTTCCGTTCTGCCGAGCACGATGCAGTTGGTGATGATGAGGCCGACGAAAACGGAAAGTACCTGCGAGATGTCCGGGGCGTAGGCCTTGAGCGTTTCATCCACCACGATGACTGCGGAGGCGATGATGGTCATCTCCAGAATCAGACGAATGCTGCGCGGCAGCAGCCCCCGGAGCAGGCTTACTGCCAGGTTGGAAAACACCAGCACGCAGAACACGCTTGCCGCCATGATCAGGGCGGGTCGCAACGAGCTCGAGACCGCCAGCGCCGAGCACAGCCCCAGAACCTGCACGGTAACCGGGTTGTCCTGCAGCAGCGGCCGCGTCACGTACTGGCGGTAATTCATATGGTTTCCTTTTTCTCTCGCAGTGCCTGCAGCAGGGGCCCGTAGCCCTGGGGTCCCATCCAGAACCGCACGATGTTGCCCAGGGCCTCGCTGGTGACGGAAGCGCCGGTAATCAGATCGACGCTGTAGGGCGAATCGGAAGCGTCCTTGGTCAGGGTGAAACGGGACCTGCCGGCATCATCGTAGACTCGCTTGCCGGCCCAGGTGGACAGCCACCGCTGATCTTCGATGCGGTCGCCGATCCCAGGCGTCTCGCCGTGCCGGTAGACGTGCATGGCGGCGATGGTGCTGAGGTCGCCCTGCAGCGCCAGGTAAGCATAGATGGTCGACCACATGCCTTTGCCGTGAACGGGAAGCACCAGCCGGTGCAGCGTCTGTCCCTTCCAGACCAGATATACGGGAACGTATCGAGATGCCAGCGTTGGCTGATGGGGCGCGGGCTCGCCCTCTGGCCGCAGCAGGAGCGGAGAGCCTTCTTCCAGCGCCCAGTGATCGTAGGTGTGAATCTTGCCCACGGCGGCAGCGTCGACAAAAATCCCTCGTGCCATATCCACCAGCCGGATGTCCAGCTCCAGATAGCCGGTGACCACCTGCCTGTCGCTGAGTTCTTCGGGCAGTTCACCCGCCGCCGCGAGGACCGTCCGATTTCTTTCCAGCTGCGCGTATGCTTCCTGGATCGGCCGCAGATAGTGGATGGCAAGGGAAACCATTGCCGAGCAACCCAGGGCAACGGCGGTGGCCACCAGCAGGGTGCGACCGATCTTCTCAGTCACCACGATAAGCCCCCCAGCGGCTGCGGCGATGCAAATGCCCCCGTACCACCAGGTAGTCGATCAGGGGCACCGCCAGTCCTGCCAGCAGAATGGCGAACAGGGTGCCATCGGGATGCGTCGGGTCCAGCACTCGAATGAGCACCGTCAGGGCGCCCGTCAGAAACCCATGCGCCCATCGTCCGATTCGGGTCAACGCCGCGGTGCCCGGGTCGGTGGCGATGAAGACGACGCCGACGGCAAGCTCGCCCAGCACCAGGTGCCAATACCAGGGCACAGCCTGCGCCGGAGCTTCGCCCTGCAGGTTGACAAGCAGGTTGAACAGCGTCGCGACGAAGATAATTCCCCCAAGCACGCCCAGCAGCGTTCTCGGGGACGCGGCGCCCACGCGCACGAGGCACAGGCCGCCAATGAGACAGGCCAGCGGGGAGGCGGCTGCGGGTCCAAGCGCCGGGGTAAACCCGTTCGCGCTCGCCGTCGGCAACAGGGCCGCCGACCACCAGTCACCCGCATCGACCTCGCCCAGCAGGTCCGAATGCTGGGCCAGTTCCGGATAGCTGAAATGGACGAACAGCAGTCCCAGCAGCGCGGGGTTGGCCAGGCTTCGGCCCGTGCCGCCGAATATGTGGTGGCCGAAGATGACGCCGAAGCTCACGGCGACCGCCGCCAGCCACAGCGGGGTCGACAGCGGCAGCAGCAGCACGAACAGCCAGGGCGCCACGTACCAGGCAGGGTCGAAATCCCGTTGTCGCCAGCGTGCGAACAGGCTTTCCCAGAAAACGGCGGCGGTCAGGGACACCGCCAGCAACAGAAGGCAGCTCGCGAGAGCGGGTGCGAACGCCTCCCGCGCGAGGAGGCCTGCGCCCAGAACGGGAACAGATGCAATGAGGTACCACAGCAGCAGGCGGTGGGCACTGGCCCGGCTTCTTGCGTGGGGAGGCCCCAGGGTTACCGCGTCCACCGGCCCGAAGACGCGGTTCCCGAATCCCGGCTGGCGGCGTTCCGGCGTCCCGGCTGTGACCTTCGGCGCCTGGAGACGCATCAGCCCACGCGCTCCAGGGCCCTCAGGGTGTCGCGCAGCGCCGACCCGTAATCCAATTTGGACGGGCAGACGTAGGCGCAAAGCGCGAGGTCTTCTTCGTCCAGAACCAGGCAGCCCAGCGCGGCTGCCGTTTCCGTGTCTCCCGTCAGCAGGGCCCGCAGCAGCGGTACCGGCGGGTCCCGGAGCGGCCATACGGCGTCGAAGGCTTCGACCGACAGCATGCCGGTAGGCCAGCCGTTGAGGTGGGTGGTAGGAACCTTGTCCCGGGGGCCGTGCCCGGCTTTCATCAGATCGGCAGCCAGATGGGCGAACCGGTGCATCAGTCCCTGGCGAGCGCTCTCGTCTCGACGTTCCGGAATCAGGGTGACCTGGTTGTGATAGCGACCGAGGAAGCGCGTGTTCGGGTTGGCCCGACGGCCGGACAGCAGCGAGCCGGAAATGACCCGCACGTCGGGCGTGAACTCGGGGCCGATCACGTCCCGCAGATCCGCGCCCAGTCGGGTGCGAAGCAGTCTGGGAGCAGCGGTGCCGGGCCCTGCCACAGAAATCACCCGCTCGAAGGACGGACAGCCGGTGCGGAAAAGGTGGCCGATGCTCAGCACGTCCTGGTAGCCGATGTACCAGGTGTCCGGAAGCAGCGATGCACCGGGCTGCAGAAAGTGTATGTGGGTGCCGGGGAGGCCGGCCGGGTGCGGGCCGGCGAATCGGACGTGCTGCAGGTTATCGCCTGCGGGCACCATTGGAGAAAATTCGGGCGCCGTGCACAGATAGACGGGTCCCGGGCAGAGGGTGCACAGGCAGCGCATGCCCAGCTGAAAGTCTTCTTCCCGTTCGGCGATGATCGCTGCAGGGTCCGGGGCCAGGGGTTGGGTGTCCATCGCGGTAACGAACAGCGATCCGAGCTTTCCATCCGGCGGTGGAACGCGGCTGTAGGGGCGCGTCCTGAAGGCGCTCCAGAGCCCGGCTGCCGTCAGCCCGCCGCGGACCTCTTCCACGGTTGGTGATGGTGCTGGGTTGGGAATGACGGGCGCCGGATCCTCGTGATCCGTGAGCTCGATCACGACGGATTCGAGGCTGCGTTTCGGGCCACGGTGGACGTCGGCGATGCGTCCGGCGCCGGGTGCGGTGAAATCCAGCTGCGGATGCAGCCGGTGGCGGACCAGGGCCTGACCGGTGTGAACCCGATCGCCGATCGCAACCGCCAGGGAAGGTTTCAGGTCGATATAGTCGAGACCAACCAGCCCTACGTGGCGCGGTTCGGGGGCTTCCTGAACAGGCCCCGCGGGCTCACCCCGGATAGCGATGTCCAGTCCGCGCTTCAGTTGGATCAGCATTTAACCACAATCATTACAGAACCATCGGCTGTGTTCCCTACGTGGTTCTCACGATGGTGGGGGCGTGGAGATTGAGTGAGTCTCGCGCCATGCGAATAAAACTGTCGATAGTGGCTGTTGCAGCGATGCTGGCCTGCGGATGGGTATCTGCAGAGGCGACGGCGGACACCTGCCGTGCCTGTCACGCCGACGTGGTGGCCGAAGGTTTCCCGCACTTTCAGGACGCAGCGGGCAAATCCGTAAGCTGTGCCGGCTGTCATATCAACGCAACGGGCCACCCGGGCACCGGAGAAGCGCAGGCACCGGGCATCATGAGCTTTGCTGACGAGCCTGCCGCCGAGCGCGACGCAGCCTGCGCAGGTTGCCATCAGGATCAGCACCCGGGGACCGGGCTGACGGCCCACGGCAGCGCCGGCGTCGCCTGTTCCGACTGCCATCGCGTGCATGGTGACGGCCAGCCGATGCCCGCGCCGGCCGGCTTCGACAGAATAGATGCGGCTTCGGCGACCTGCGTCGCCTGCCACGAGGGCGTGTTCAGCCGTTTTGCCTTCAATGAGCGCCATCGCCTGGACCAGGGTTCGGTATCCTGTGTCTCCTGTCATGATCCTCATGGTGACGTGGCTGCCAGGCTGGGCGGCTTTGCGGACCATACCTGCGCCGGCTGTCATGCGCATACCGCCGGGCCCTTCGTGTTCGAACATGCGGCGTCCCGGGTAGAAGGCTGCGCCGCCTGTCACGAGCCTCACGGCGGGCCGAACCGGTTTCTGCTGACCCATCAGCAGGAGGGCGAGCTGTGTTACAGCTGTCACGCCATGGTGCCCCAGTTCCACACCGGATTCGGTCCCGGCGGGCCGCCTCGGTTCGGAACGGACACGGTATGCACCGCCTGTCACGCCGCGATACACGGTTCCAACTTCGATCGAAACTTTCTGCGTTGAGGGCTGGAATGAAACTTGGACCCATAGCGCGCGCCACCATTGTCAGTGCCTGGTCTGCCCTGCTGCTCCTGGGCGGCTCGCCTTCCACGATGGCCCAGGACCGGGTGTCCGGGCACGTCTCGGCGGGTTGGCGCAGCGTCTGGCAAAGCGGCAGCGACGCGAAATATGATCAGCATGTGGACCTGGACGACGGCGCGCGGTTGTTCGACTTCGCCTTCAGTTACCGTCCAGAGGGTGAGGGCGGGCTGATGCAGCCGGATCGGCTGGATGTCCAGACATCCAATCTGGGTGGTGATCCTTATGACAGCATCCGCCTCAATGTTCAGAAGTACGGCGCCTATCGGTTTACCTACCAGCGCCAGAGCTCGGACTATTTTTACGACGACTCGTTGCTGGGCTCGGAATTTCCAGATGCCGACGGTAACTTCCGGCGTTTCGATTTCGAACGCGATACCGATCGGGCTAGGCTGGAGCTGGATCTGTCGGATCGGGCCAGGCTGTTTGTCGGCTACGATCGGTACGAAAAGTCCGGCAAGAGCCTGACGGTTCTGGATGTGGAACGGGAAGAGTTCGAGCTGAACAAGCCCATCGACGAAACTTTTCAGTCGTTCGAAGTCGGCCTGAGCTACGCCTGGGACCGGGTCAACCTCACCTGGACGGAGCGCTATCGGGATTTCGACGATGACTCGTCGATTTCGCTGCCGGAGTCCTCCCTCGGGTCTGAACCCGCAGAGCCGACGGAGCTGGATTTCTTCTTTCTCGACCTGCCGTATCAGTATGACGGCTGGGAACATCAGCTGGCGGTCAACGCCCGACCGCTGGACCGGCTCACGCTGACCGCCAACGTGATCATCGGCGACCTGGACGCGGACCTGAAAGCTCGGGAGCGCTCCCAGGGCGTCGATTTTCTGGGGCAGCCTTTCGCCAGGGACATTTCCGGTACCGGTGGCATTGATCAGGATCGAGACCTTTACGATGCCAGCGTTGGCTACGATCTGAATCCGCAGGTCAGCCTTTTCGGTCGCTATCGCTGGCACAAGCTCAAGCAGTCGGGGGACTCGCAGTTCGAGCAGGACGCCGTGAGCCGCTGGGACATCGACACCGATATCTTCGAGGCGGGCGGCGAGTGGCGCCCCAGGCGCAACGTCACGGTTTCAGCGGGCTGGACGCGCGAGAACCGCGACGTCGACTATCGACAGGCCAATGAGGAGTTCGACGACGCTGAGGATGAGGAAACCCGGCTGGACGGCTATTTTGTCCGCGTTTCCTATGCGCCCGTTGATGGCCTCGACCTGTATTTTTCCGGGGAGCTTGACGACATAGACGACCCCTTCACCCTGGCTTCGGCGACGGATGCCACCCGTTTCCGGGTCCGGGGGCGCTACCGCTGGGAAGGTGGCTGGGGGCTCAGCGCAAACTACCGCTATGCCGACTATGAGAACGACAATACCGACTGGGAGACGGATTCCCACCAGGCCGATCTGCGGGTGACCTATACCGGTTCCCGCCTGACCCTGTCGGCCGGCTATACCTACGTGGACGTTTCCCGCAGCTTCGTGCAGCTGGTGAGGGGGGATCTCCTGCCCTTCCGGGTGGACCGCTTCGACGTCGACTACGATGCGGACAGCGATTTCGTCGATGGCGCGGTGACGTGGAAGCTGAACCAGCGCTGGACCCTGGGCGGCAGCTTCCGCTACTACGACAACTCCGGCAGCTACGACGTGAAGCGGGACGACGCCCGGATTTTTGCCGAGGTAGAGGTCCTGGACGGCTACCTGCTGGGCCTGAACTACCGCTACGTGGACTACGAAGAAGACGGCTTCGACGAGTTCGATGCCGACATTCTGGAGCTGTCCGTCGGTCGTCGCTGGTAGGATCAGGTAGCTGTTTCGGAAGCTGCTTCGCCGAGCCGCTGCTCGAGCTCGAGGATACGCCGGGTGACCGTCAGCACGCTGTCGGGGTTGAGACTCAGCGAGTCGATACCGAGCTTTACCAGGAATTCGGCCACTTCCGGATAGTCCGAAGGCGCCTGGCCGCAGATCCCCGAGTGGCGGCCGTTACGCTTGGCGCCTTCAACCGCCATCTGCAGCATTTTCAGCATGCCCGGATCCCGCTCATCGAAGTCGAAGGCCACGGTTTCCGAATCGCGGTCCACGCCCAGGGTGAGCTGGGTGAGGTCGTTGGAGCCGATGGAGAAACCGTCGAACAGCTCTGCGAACTCGTCGATGAGGATGACGTTGTTGGGGATCTCGCACATCACGTAAATCTCCAGGCCATTGTCGCCGCGAACGAGGCCGTGCTTCGCCATGCATTCCAGCACCCGACGAGCCTCGTCCAGGCGGCGACAGAATGGAATCATCAGCTTTACGTTGGTCAGACCCATGTCTTCCCGCACCCGCTTCATGGCCGCGCACTCCAGCGCGAAGCCGTCCTCATAGGCGGGATGGGCATAGCGGGAGGCGCCGCGGAAACCAAGCATGGGGTTGGGCTCTGACGTTTCGAAATCGCGGCCACCCAACAGCTTTGCGTATTCGTTGGTCTTGAAGTCTGACATGCGGACTACTACCGGTCGCGGGAAGAACGCACCGGCGATGGTGCCCACGCCTTCCGCCAGGCGGTCGACAAAAAAAGCCGCCGGGTCCGGGTAGCCGCCAACCAGCGTTGCCAGGGCGTCCCGATCGGCAGGATCCGACAGACGTTCAGGATGCGCGGCGGCCATAGGGTGGGCTTTGACGTATTCGCCGATGATGAATTCCAGCCGGGCCAGGCCCACGCCATCGCTTGGCAGGCAGGCCGTGCGGAAAGCCATGTCCGGATTGCCCAGGTTCAGCATGATCTTCGTGCGCGGGCGCGCCATTGCGGACAGGTCGGTAACCTCTCGCTGGTACTCGACCTCGCCCTCGTAGACGCGGCCCGTAGCACCCTCGCAGCAGGACACCGTGACCAGATCACCGTCCTTGAGCCGATCCGTTGCGTCGCCGCAGCCGACCACCGCGGGAATGTCCAGCTCGCGGGCGACGATGGCAGCATGACATGTTCGCCCACCGCGATTGGTCACCAGTGCCGCGGCTTTGCGCATGACCGTACCCCAGTCCGGGGTCGTGGTGTCCGCGACGAGGATCTCTCCGGTCTGGAAGGCCACCATGTCTTCAGAGGTTCGAACCACGCGCACCCGTGCCGTCGCGACGCTCTGACCCACGGCTCTGCCTTCCTGAAGGACCCTGCCGGATTCCAGCAGGCGGTAGGTTTCCAGCTGGTCGGCGCGACGCCGTGAGGCCACGGTTTCGGGCCGGGCCTGTACCACGTACAGCTCGCCGTCGATGCCGTCCTTCGCCCACTCGATGTCCATGGGCATGTCACGGCCCGCCCGCTCGGAGTAGTGCTGCTCGATGCTCACGGCCATTTCCGCCAGTCGGATCGCTTCCGCGTCGTCGATGGCATAGCGTCGCTGATCCTCGACCGCGGTGGGAACGTTGTGGGTGGTGACGCTGCCCTTGCGCGAGGCGTAGACCATCTTGACGGCCTTGTCGCCCCGGCGTCGACGGATGATGTTCCGGTAGCCGAGGGCGAGGGTGGGCTTGTGCACATAGAACTCGTCCGGGTCCACGGCCCCCTGCACGACGTTCTCGCCGAGCCCGTATGCGGCGTTGATCATCACCACGTCCCGGAACCCGCTCTCCGTGTCCAGTGTGAACATGACCCCGCTGGTGGACAGATCTGCGCGAACCATCTTCATGACGCCGACGGACAGGGCCACCTTCATGTGATCGAAGCCGTTGTTCAGCCGGTACTGCACCGCGCGATCGGTGAACAGGCTTGCCAGGCACCGGCGGCAGGACTCGATCAGCGGCGCGCCGCCCCGGACGTTCAGGTAGCTGTCGTGCTGGCCGGCGAAGCTGGCTTCGGGCAGATCTTCCGCGGTGGCGGAGCTTCGCACCGCGACGCTGAGATCCGGTCCGTACTCGTTGAGCAGTTGCCCGTAGGCCGCGTTGATCTGGGCTTCCAGACCATCGGGTAGCCGCGCGTCGTAGATGCGCTCCCGGCAGTACCGGGCGGCGTGCATCAGGGCCTCGGTGTCACCCCCGGTCAGGCCCTGCAACGCTGTGTGAAGCGGCTCCTCCAACTGGTTCTGCTCCAGCAGATCCCGATAGGCTGTCGCGGTTACCGCGAACCCGTTGGGCACCGGCACACCTTTTGTCGTGAGCGACCGGTAAAGCTCGCCCAGAGACGCGTTCTTGCCGCCCACCGCGGGCACCTGGTTCCGGTCCAGTTCGGAGAACCAGCAGATGTAATTTGCGGACCCCATCTGTTTTCGCTCTGTTGTGGGAGTCCACAGCCTAATGGAACGGCTGATGATGTTGAACGTGAGATCTGCGTATGTCCGAGACCCCGTTCGGGATGACGCCGGACATCAACGCTCAGACGATACGGACGGATTCCTCTACCACCGCGTAAACGCCGGCTTCCGTCAGGCATCCCTGCACGTGCCGATCGCGGGGTACATCTTCCCAGGTGGCGCCGAAGTCTCCCGCGTGGCCGATGCGGTTGACCTGGAGCTTCACGGGCCGGCCAAGCTGTTTCGCCTTGTCACGGTGGACGAAACCCAGCCAGCGAACGTATCGGTACTCGCCGCTGCGCGTCAGAATACCCACGGTCTCGCCGACGCTGCTGGCGTGCATTTCCACGAGCCGGTTGTTCAGCCATCGGGCCAGAATCAGTCTCATACTGTATAAATATACAGTACCGGTGCGATGAGAAAAGCCCGTGGCGGGCTATTTGAGGTCTTCGGGGCGTTCCGGCTTGAAGCTCGCCATGGCTTCCTCCGACTCGAAGCCAACCACGTAGCGGGCCGGTTCCGGGCAGCGTGCAGCGTGCAGCGTCCCGGCTGGAATGGAAATGAGATCCCCTGGGCCGGCTGACAGGGACCTGTCGGTGGCTGCATCCCTGGTTTCGAAAGACCCCTCGAGCACGTAGATCTCCAGGCTGGTCCGGTGCCAGTGCACGTCCTCCAGATCGCCCGCGCTCATGGCGCCGTCACGGGGACACAGACCTTTGGCGTCGATTGCCTGCAGGGCCTGATCTTTGCCTGAAAAGCAGTTTTTGCTGACCGTTACGCCCATGGGGATGCTCCTGCGTCGCTGGTGCCTGGGGTGGGAATCGAACCCACACTCTGTTGCCAGAACCAGATTTTGAGTCTGGCGCGTCTACCAATTTCGCCACCCAGGCAGGGTCGCGAATGGTACAACCGGGAGGTGGGTGAATCCAGCTGGATCCATGCTGAATCCTAGATGGGCCCTTTTCCGGATACGGGGGTGTTGCCGGGTCCTGCAGGCCAGTAGAATGCGCTCGCGCTCAGAGTTGGTCGGTAAAGCCAATGCGTCTCGAAGATTTCGCCTATGATCTGCCCGCGGCGCAGATCGCTCAGACCCCCTTGTCGCAGCGGGACGAGAGCCGCCTGCTGCACGTCCGTTCGGAAGGTCTCAGCCATCTGAGGTTCCACCAGTTTCCAGAGCTCCTGAGCCGGGGCGACCTTGTGGTGCTCAACGACACCCAGGTGGTCAAGGCGCGGCTGCACGGTGAAAAAGACAGCGGCGGACAGGCCGAGGTTCTGGTCGAGCGCATCGAAGCGGATGATGTGGCCCTGTGTCAGGTTCGGGTGAGCAAGCCCCTGAAGCCCGGCCGCTCGCTGACGGTTGGGTCGTTTCGGCTGCAGGTGCTGGAACGCGAAGGACAGTTCTACCGACTGCGGTTTCCCGTTTCCGTCATGCGGGTGCTGGAAGCGGCGGGCGAGGTGCCCCTGCCGCCCTATATCGACAGGCCGGCGGCCGCCGCGGACGAGGCAAGCTACCAGACGGTCTATGCCCGTCAGCCCGGTGCGGTTGCGGCGCCAACGGCCGGCCTGCACTTCACCCAACCCATGCTCGATGCGCTGCCGGCTCTGGGGGTGGAAGTCGCGTCGGTTACCCTGCACGTCGGGGCGGGCACGTTCCAGCCGGTGCGCGCGACGGACATTCATGATCACCACATGCACCTGGAGCGCTACGAAGTGCCGGCAGAAACCGCGGCGGCGATCAATCGCGCCCGTGTCCGTGGCGGTCGCATCGTGGCGGTAGGGACCACGGTGGTTCGGACCCTGGAAACCGCTGCTCAGGCGCTGCCGGACGAGGTGGCCGACAAAGGACCGGAACCGTCGAGACCGGACCCGCAGATGCCCGGCCTGGTAAGTGCCGGGCGGGGCGAGACTGACCTGTTCATTACACCCGGGTTCCGGTTCAGGGTCGTAGATGCCCTGCTGACCAATTTTCATCTGCCGGAGTCGACGCTGCTCATGCTGGTGTGCGCCTTCGGTGGCCATCGCCGGGTCATGGCCGCCTACGCGACGGCGGTGCAGGCGGGCTACCGGTTCTTCAGCTACGGAGACGCCATGTTCTTAGAACGGGGGGAGCGAATGTTCTTAGAGCGGGGGGAGCGAATGGACGATGTTTGAGCTGCTCGCCGCGGACGGCGCGGCCCGCCGTGGTCGACTCACCACTGCGCACGGCAGCATAGAGACGCCGGTCTTCATGCCCTGTGGCACCTATGGCACCGTGAAGGCGATGACGCCGGAGGGGCTGGTGGAGGCGGGCACCCAGATCCTGCTGGGAAACACTTTCCACCTGATGCTGCGTCCTGGGGACGAAGCGATTCGGGAGCTCGGCGGGCTGCATCGCTTCATGAACTGGTCGAAGCCGATACTCACGGACAGCGGTGGCTTCCAGGTCTGGAGCCTCGGCGAGCTGAGAAAGATCTCCGAGCAGGGCGTGGTGTTCCGCTCGCCGGTCAACGGCGATCGGGTCGAGCTCACGCCGGAGCGCTCCATGGCTGTGCAGCGACACCTCGGTTCGGACATCGTGATGGTGTTCGACGAGTGCACCCCGTACCCGGCGACGGAGACGGAGGCGAGCGCATCCATGCAGCTTTCTCTACGCTGGGCGCAGCGCTGCCGTGACAGCTACGGCCAGTCTGACGCGCAGGTCGATTCCGGTCTTCTGTTCGGCATCGTTCAGGGCGGCATGTACGACGGTCTGCGCCGGGAGAGTCTGCAGGGCCTGCTGACTCAGGGTTTCGACGGCTACGCCATCGGTGGTCTTTCCGTGGGCGAGCCCAAAGGGGAAATGGATCAGGTGCTGCGGGGACTTCTGCCGCACATGCCCGAGGAGCGACCCCGCTATCTGATGGGCGTGGGTACCCCGGGTGATCTGGTCCGCGGCGTTGCGCTGGGTGTGGACATGTTCGACTGCGTGATGCCGACGCGCAACGCCCGCAATGGTTATGCCTTCACTTCTCGAGGTACGCTGAAGATTCGCAACGCGCGGCATCGCCTGGCGCAGGAGCCATTGGATCCAGAATGTGGCTGCTACACCTGTCGAAACTTCTCCCGCGCCTATCTGCATCACCTCGATCGCTGCGGAGAGATGCTGGGCAGCATGCTGATGACCCAGCACAATTTGTCCTACTACCATTCGCTGATGGCTCGTTTGCGCGGCTCTATCGAAACGGGTACATTGCGCAGCCTCATCAAGACCCTTCAAACCGGTTGGAACACCCGAAATGAATCTGTTTGAAACCACCGCGTATGCGGCCGAGGCCGGAGGTGCGCAAGGTGATGCCGGCCTCATCAACCTGCTGTTTCTCGGCGGCTTCGTCGTCATCTTCTACTTCCTGCTGTGGCGCCCGCAGAGCAAGCGCAGAAAAGAGCACCAGACTCTCATGTCTGGCCTGTCCAAAGGCGACGAAGTGGTAACCGCCGGAGGCCTCGTTGGCCTGGTGAACAAGGTGGAAGACGACTTCATCAAGGTTCAGGTGGCCGGCAACGTCGAGCTTCGAATACAGAAATCTGCTGTGGGAGCGACGCTTCCGAAGGGAACCATCAAGACGCTGGACGAGTCCTAGTGCCCGATGCGGCAGATTCGACGGGAAGCTGACGATGGCTAGATCTCCCGGACTCTTAGGCGAGAGCCTTCTGGGCTTCCCGAAAGACAGCAGCAGGCCGCCCAATTCCAACACGCTGGGGCGCAGCTTCATCATCATCGCGGTGGTGGTGCTGGGGTTTCTCTATGCGGCGCCCAACCTGTTTCAACCCGATCCCGCGTTGCAGATCCGCGGCACCAGCGAAGCCTATCAGGTAGATCAGCGGGCGATTGACCAGGCCATTGAAGCCCTGCGCCAGGCGGAGATCCCGGTGAAAGGCTTCGAGATCAGTCAGGGCTCGGGATTGATCAGGGTAGACACGGACGATCATCAACTGCGCGGCAGAGACATCGTGGCCGCCGCGTTGAACTCGAAATCTCAGGGTCGGTACGTAGTGGCGCTCAACCGCGCCTCTACCACGCCGCGCTGGCTTCAGGACCTGGGCGGCAAGCCGATTTCCCTGGGGCTCGACCTTTCCGGAGGCGTGCATTTTCTGCTCCAGGTGGACATGGACAAATTCGTCGGCGATCGAATGGCCAGCAACGAAGAGGCCATTCGCGATCTGCTGGTAGCCGAGCGTCTGCGTTACGCGGGCCGCGACTGGGTCTCCGGCCAGCAGTTGAACATCCCGTTCCAGACGGAAGAGGGCCGGGACCAGGCCGAGGCGCTGATTGCCGAGCAGTTCGACGGTTTCCAGATTCTCGCCCGAGACGTCGACGGCCAGCCCGGGCTGCGCCTGACCCTGACATCGACCAAGCTCCGCGAGCTCGAAGACCTGGCCATATCGCAGAACCTGACCAGCCTTCGCAATCGGGTCAACGAGCTGGGCGTATCCGAGCCGCTGGTGCAGCGCCTGGGGTCCTCGCGCATCGTTCTGGATCTGCCGGGCATCCAGGACAGCGCCAGAGCGAAAGAAATCATCAACAAGTTTGCGAACCTCGAGTTCCGCCTGGTGGCGAAGCCCGGTGTGCGACCCTCCCAGACCGAGAGCTACGAGTATGAGGGGCGGCCGGTGGTGCTGGAAACGCCGAATATCGTGACGGGCAACCAGGTCACCAATGCCCTGCAGGATTTCGATCCGGAATCGGGGCAGCCTCAGGTAAGCATCACCCTGGACAACGATGGCGGCCGCCGCATGAACGATGTCACCAAGGACAACGTCGGCAATTCCATGGCCATTATTTTCAAAGAGCTGAAGGTAAGGTCGCGCACCGTCGTCGAAGACGGCGAAGAACGGATCGTCCCCTATACCATCGAGGAAAAGCGGCTCATCAACGTCGCCACCATTCAGAGCGCGCTCGGCTTCCGCTTCCGCATCACCGGGTTGGAGCTCGGGGAGGCGCGAGATCTGGCGCTGCTGCTGCGTGCCGGCGCGCTGGCGGCACCCATGTACATCGTGGAAGAGCGAACCGTGGGCGCCAGCCTGGGCGAGCAGAACATCGCCCAGGGGCGGACCTCGATCCTGGTCGGTTTTGCCCTGGTGCTGGTGTTCATGCTCGTCTACTACCGCTGGTTCGGATTGGCCGCCAACCTCGCGCTGACGCTGAACCTGGTACTGATCGTGGCGGTGATGTCCATTCTCGGAGCAACGCTGACGCTGCCGGGCATCGCCGGGATCGTGCTGACCGTGGGGATGGCCGTCGACGCAAACGTGCTCATCTTTTCGCGCATCCGCGAGGAACTGCAGACCAACTCACCGCAGCGCGCCATCCAGGTGGGATTCGACCGCGCCTTTCTGACCATTCTCGATGCCAACATCACCACGTTCTTCGTGGCCATCATTCTTCTGTCTATCGGCAGCGGGCCGGTGAAGGGCTTCGCGGTCACCCTGGCGGTGGGTATCGTCACCTCCGTGTTCACCGCAGTGGTGTGTACCCGGGCGCTGGTGAACCTGATGTACGGCGGGCGCAAGCTGGAGCAGCTCAGCGTATGAAGCCTTTGGATCTGAAGATCGATTTCATGGGCAAGCGCCGGCTCGCGGCGGGAATTTCTATTCTGTTCGTCGTGCTCTCGCTGATCGACATATCCATCGAGGGGCTCGATCTGGGGTTGGATTTCACCGGTGGGACCCTGGTGGAGGTGGAGTTTGCGGAGCCGACAGATCCGGAAAGCATTCGGCAGCTGCTGGAGCAGGCTGTCAGGAGCCGTCCGGCCAGGACCGATACGGCCGTTGCGTCACCCTGCGCGGCGAATATGCCGATGTGGAAATGCGCCAGTCCAACTTCGTTGGCCCGGCCGTTGGTGAGGAGCTCACCGAAGATGCCGGCCTGGCGCTGATCGCAGCGCTGGCCGTGGTCATGGTCTACATTCTGTTCCGCTTCACCAAGCAGTTTGCCGTTGGCGCGGTCGTTGCCCTGGCCCACGACGTCATCGTGGTGCTCGGTTTCTTCGCTCTGTTCGACTGGACCTTCGACCTGTCCGTGCTGGCGGCGGTGCTGGCGGTAATTGGTTACTCGCTCAACGATACCATCGTGGTTTCCGATCGCATTCGGGAGAACTTCCGCACCGTGCGCAAAGGCACGTCGCTGGAGATCATCAATCGGTCTCTGAACCAGACCCTGGGCCGGACCCTGGTGACCTCTTTCACCACGCTGCTGGTGCTGCTGGCCCTGCTGTTTGCCGGCGGAGAGATGATTCGCGGCTTCGCCCTGGCGCTGACCATAGGCATCGTGGTCGGCACCTACTCCTCCATCTACGTGGCCGCAAACGTGCTCGTGGCCATGAACATTACGCGGGAAGATCTGGTGATTCCAGAAAAGGAAGGCGTCGACTCGGAAACACCCTGAGTCAGCGGAGTTCCGGGCTCAGGGAAGGCTTGATCTGCTGAACCATCAGCTTGAAGCCCTTCGGATTGGCCGCGACGATGTTGCCGCTTTTCATGAAATCGTCGCCGCCGCTCAGGTCGCCAACGAACCCGCCTGCTTCCCGGACCAGAAGGGTACCCGCCGCGATATCCCACGGGGACAGGCCGATTTCCCAGAAACCGTCCGCGCGGCCCGCGGCCACGTAGGCAAGATCCAGCGCGGCAGAGCCGGCGCGACGTATGGCTCGGCAGCTTGCGGTAAAGTTTTTGAGCATGTCCATGTACGCATCGAGATGGCGACCAACCGCCGCCGGTGGTATGCCGGTGCCCAGCACCATCTCTTCCAGCCTGGAGCGCTGGCTGACACGGATGCGCTTGCCGTTGAGATGGGCGCCGTAGCCTCGGCTGGCGACGAAGGTCTCGTTACGCACCGGGTCGTAGATTACGCCGTGCTCCAGCTGCCGCCCCTTCTGCAGAGCGATAGAGATGCAGAAGTGGGGAATTCCCTGCAGATAGTTGGTCGTGCCGTCCAGGGGGTCGATGATCCAGGTAAACTCTTCGGATTCGAAGCTCTGGCCGTGCTCTTCGCCCAGAATGCCGTGCTCCGGATAGGTTTTGTGGAGGGCGTCGACGATGATGCTTTCCGCTTCCTTGTCGATGTTGGAAACGAAGTCGTTGCGGGATTTCTCTTCGACGTGCAGCTCGTCCAGCCGGTCCATGGCGCGCAGGATGATCTGTCCGGCCTGTCTTGCTGCGCGAACCGCGATGTTGGCCATGGGTTGCATGAGGCTGCATATCTCCGGTGATCGAGTCACAAAGGCGCGGTATCGTAACCGCATTTTGGTAACAATGGGCGCAAAAGCTGGGAAACACTGAATGGGCAGATTCGACAACATTCGCGTGGTGCTGGTGGAACCCAGCCACCCCGGCAACATCGGCGGAGCCGCCCGAGCGCTCAAGACCATGGGGCTTTCCCATCTGGCCGTTGTTAACCCCGGGCGCTTCCCGGATCCTCAGGCGGAATGGCGGGCGGCGGGGGCTCAGGACGTGCTCGAAGCGGTGGATGTCTTCGATTCGGTGGAAGCGGCTATAGCCGATTGCCATTGGGTCGTCGGCACCAGCACCCGCCAGCGGCGGATACCCTGGCCGATCAGGAGCGCCGAAGCGGTAGCCGCCGATCTGCTCAGCAAGCCGGAGGCAACCCGCATTGCCATCCTCTTCGGCCGCGAGGCCAGCGGGCTCACCAACCAAGAGCTGCAGAAGTGTCACTGTCACCTGCAGATACCGGCCAACCCTGAGTACCCGTCGCTCAACCTCGCTATGGCGGTGCAGGTGGTGGGGTACGAGCTCTGCAGGCAAGCAGAGGGCGTGCCGGTGGTGTCATCCTGGGACCGGCCCCTGGCGACCACGGCCCAGCTGGAAGGGCTGCTGGAGCATCTGCAGGCGACCCTGGTCCGCAGCGATTTTCTGGATCCGGCCAACCCGGGTCAGACCATGACGCGATTGCGGCGCCTGTTTACCCGGGTCGATCTGGACGACACAGAGGTGCAGATGCTGCGGGGAATCCTTACCCATCTGGGCGCTTTCCTTGACCTTCAGACGAGCGTTCCAGCGGGCGTCCAGTCGGATCCCGAGGCGGGGGAACCGGTCGGCAACCCAGCAGCGGAATAGTGGACCAATTTAGTCGGGTATTGCATACTCCAACGGTTTAACCCAGCCTTCACTCAACATGCGACTGACAACCAAGGGCCGTTACGCCGTTACCGCCATGCTGGATATCGCGCTGAATCATCAGCGCGGTCCGGTAAGCGTGACCGAAGTGGCCGAACGGCAGAACATCTCGGCGGCCTATCTGGAGCAGCTTTTCGGCAAGCTCAAGCGGTCGGGGCTGCTGCGCAGCGTGCGTGGTCCCGGCGGCGGCTATGAGCTCTGCCGCGGCCTTTCGGCCATCAGCGTCTCAGACATCATCTCGGCAGTAGGCGAGGGCGTCGACGCGACCCGCTGTCAGGGCACCGCCGACTGTCAGGAAGGCGCCACCTGCCTCACCCACGATCTGTGGACGGCGCTGTCAGACGAGATTGATGGCTTTCTGTCGGCGATCACTCTGGAGCGGCTGGTTTCCGGTCGGGATGGCGAGGTTCGCGGCGTGCTGCCTGAATCGCCTCTCATCCAGGCCCGGCAGCTTTGACCGGCCGTTAGCGATGCAGAAGGTCATCTATCTCGACTATGCAGCCACCACGCCGGTGGATCCCCGAGTTGCTCAGAAAATGAGCGACTGCCTGCTGGTAGAAGGAAATTTCGGTAATCCAGCGTCCCGCTCCCACGTTTACGGCTGGCGCGCCGAGGAGGCGGTGGAGGAGGCGCGTGCTCAGGTGGCGCGGCTGCTCAATGCGGATCCTCGCGAAATCGTCTGGACCTCCGGCGCCACCGAGTCCGATAACCTTGCTATCAAAGGTCTGGCCGACGGCGCCACAAAGCGACACATCGTAACCAGCTGTGTCGAGCACAAAGCGGTGCTCGACACCTGTGGCTACCTGGAAGGGAAAGGGTTTGAAGTGACCTATCTGATTCCCGGCCCAGAGGGGGTGATCGCCCCCGGGCAGGTCCAGGACGCGCTGCGCCCGGACACGCTCCTGGTGTCGATCATGCATGCCAACAACGAGATCGGTGTGATCAACGATGTTGCGGCCATTGGCGCTGTCTGCCGCGGAGCGGGGGTATACATGCATACGGACGCCGCTCAGAGCGCGGGCAAGGTAAGCATTGACGTGCAGGCCATGCCTCTGGATCTGATATCACTTTCCGCGCATAAGATGTACGGGCCCAAGGGGATGGGCGCGCTCTATGTGCGCAGGGAGCCGCCGATCAAGCTCACGCCGCTCATCCACGGCGGCGGGCACGAACGGGGCATGCGCTCGGGAACCCTGGCCACGCACCAGATCGTCGGCATGGGCGAAGCTTCGGCGATTCTGCACCGGGACATGGAGCGGGAAAACGCCCGGATTCTCGGTCTGCGTCAGCGGCTGTTTTCCCACCTGCAGCAGATTCCGGGCGCTTCGCTGAACGGAGATCCGGATCGGAGGCTGCCGGGGCTGGTGAACGTGGCTTTTGAGGGTGTCGACGGGGAAACCCTGCTCATGGCTCTGGATGACATCGCGGTTTCCAGCGGCTCGGCCTGCACGTCGGCCAGCGTCGAGCCGTCCTACGTACTTCGCGCCCTGGGGCTTCCGGATGATCTGGCCCATGCGTCTTTGCGGTTTACCGTCGGCCGTTACACCACCCAGGAGGATGTCGACTACGCGGCGGGAAGAATCGCCGAGGTAGTGACCGGCCTGCGTCGCAGCAGATCCGCCGCCGGCGCCTGAGATCGCCAGCATCCTGGACATTTTTCCGTTTGTTCTGAACGTCAAAGGCGTATAATGCGCGCCCAAAAATGGGCGTCGATTGTTGATTTTTCAATCAGATAGACGCCTTTTCCTAAGAGTTTGAAGCCTCTCCCGCGTGGGCGGGGCAGAGCAGATGCCGGAGAGTAAAATGGCCCAGGAGCGCACCTTTTCAATCGTCAAGCCCGACGCGGTAGCGAGAAATCTCATTGGCGAGATTTACAGCCGGTTCGAGAAGAACGGACTGCGCATCGTGGCTGCAAGGATGCTCAAACTGTCCCGGGACCAGGCCGAGGGGTTTTACGCCGAGCACAAGGGAAAGGGCTTTTTCGACGACCTGGTGGCTTACATGACGTCCGGTCCGGTGATGGTGCAGGTTCTGGAAGGAGAAGGCGCCATCGCCCTGAACCGTCAACTCATGGGCGCTACCAATCCCAAAGATGCAGAGCCAGGAACCATCCGGGCGGATTTCGCGGAGTCCGTTGAGGCAAACGCGGTGCACGGCTCCGATTCTTCTGCCTCTGCTGCTCGGGAGATCGACTTCTTCTTCGATGCCAAGGACATCTGCCCGAGAGGGTGAGCCGGGAATTCATGACTGACGAGATTGAAAGTTCCGAAGACGTGCGGGTCAACCTGTTGTCCATGGATCGTTCCGCTCTGGAGGCCTTTTTCGTCGCCGGGGGGGAAAAAGCATTCCGTGCTCGCCAGGTGATGAAGTGGATCTACCATCGCGGCGAGCTGGATTTCGACGCCATGACCGATCTGTCCAAAGGTCAGCGGAGCTGGCTGTCGGTGCATTGCCGCCTCGGACTGCCTGAGGTAATGAGCCGGCAGGACTCTCGAGACGGAACGATCAAGTGGGTGGTGCGGGTCGCCAACGGCAACTGCGTCGAAACCGTGCTGATTCCGGAGCGCGGCCGAAACACGCTCTGCGTTTCCTCCCAGGTGGGCTGCATGCTGGACTGCAGCTTCTGCTCCACGGGCAAACAGGGGTTCAATGGCAATCTGGACACCTCGGACATCATCGGCCAGGTATGGCTGGCTGATCAGACGCTTCGAGAGCGGGGCGAGACGGTCAGCAACGTGGTGCTCATGGGCATGGGAGAGCCGCTGCTGAACTTCGACAACGTGCTGCAGGCCACCGAGCTGATGATGGACGACCTGGCCTTCGGCATCTCGAAGCGCCGTGTCACGGTGAGCACGGCGGGCGTTGTTCCCGGCATCTACCGGCTTGCCGAAAGCACCGATGTGTCTCTGGCCATATCGCTGCATGCGCCCACGGACGCGCTGAGAGACCAGCTGGTTCCTATCAACCGGAAGTATCCGATCGCGCAGCTTCTGGAGGCGTGCAGGCACTATCTGTCGGGCCTGGGCGAGCGTCGCTCGCTGACCATGGAGTACACGCTGCTGCGTGGGGTCAACGATTCGCTGGAGCACGCCAGAGAGCTTGCCCGGCTGCTCCGGGGGCTGCGGTGCAAAATCAATCTCATCCCGTTCAACCCGTTCCCGGCCTCGGGTTACGAGCGGCCGGACGACCGGACGGTAAGGGATTTTCAAACCTATCTTATGAACGCCGGTTACGCCACCATGCTGCGCACGACCCGGGGGGATGACATCAACGCCGCCTGTGGTCAGCTCGTGGGGCAGGTGCAGGACAGGACGCGTCGGCAGGAGCGTTACATCGCTCGACGCAAGGCACAGGAGGTGGCATGACGCGAGGGTTGTTGTTGGCTGTCTGGCTGGTGCTTGGCGGCTGCGTCACGGAAAGCACGGGCGGCTTGCCGGATCCCGCGCCGAAGGCCGAGCGGGTGCAGGCGCATCTCGACCTTGCCAGGGGCTATCTGGGCCAGGGTGACCCTGATCGGGCACGCACGCCCCTGGAAACTGCCCTGAAAATCGATCCCAATTCCGCGGACGCCCTGGTACTCATGGGCGTGCTCCATCAGCGGGAAGGGGATACGGCGCTTGCGGAGGCCAGCTACAAGAAAGCCCTGCGCCAGCACCCATCCCATCCTCAGGCCCTGAATAACTACGGAACATTGCTTTATTCCGAGGGGCGCTACCAGGAGGCGCTCAAACCGCTGCGCAGGTTAGTGCAGGATCCAGACTATGCGGCCCGTGCCCAGGCCTATGAGAATCTCGGCTTGACGGAACTCAAACTGAACCATCGAGAGGAGGCGCGCGAAGCCTTCGAGCGGTCTCTATCCCTCAGCTTCGTCCAGCCGCGGAGCAGCCTCGAGCTCGCGGACCTGGCGTTGCAGGATGGAGAAGTCGATGCTGCTCAGGGTTACTTCGACGCCTTCCGCGTGCAAGCCCGGCAGACCCCGAGGAGCCTCTGTCTGGGTATCGAGCTGGCGCGAGCGGAGGGCGACAGCAACCAGGCGGCCAGCTACGCGATGGCGCTGAGGAACCTGTACCCGAATTCTCTGGAAGCGCAGCGTTGCGGCGGTGGATAGCCTGTGAGTGAGACGCCAGAAGGCCCGGGTCAGGTTCTGCGTGCCGAACGGGAAGCGCTGGGCGTCACGACTCGAGATGTCGCGGAGACGCTGAACCTCGCCGTCAGCATGGTCGAGGCTATAGAGGCCGATGATTACGAGCAGATGCCTGCGGCGGTGTTTGCCCGTGGCTACATCCGCGCCTACGCTCGGCTGTTGAGCCTGGAGCCCGAGCCTCTGGTCGCCCGCTACCCGGAAGACGCGGGTGTCGCCGACGGCAACGGCGCGAGCGGCCCCAGCGTGGTCGAGCTGCTGCGCCAGAACTCGAGGCTGGTGGCCGGCGCCGGCGGTCTGGTGCTGCTGGTGCTGCTGGTGCTTCTGGGGGTCTGGCTGTGGCCGGAATCCAAACCCGCAGCTGAATTCGGTTCGGGATCACCGGCGGAGGCCCCAGCATCGGCGACAGAGGCCCCAGAAGACTCGGTAGAAGACTCGGTAGAAGACTCGGTAGAAGACTCGGTGGCAGCTTCGGCCGCGAGCAGCGCCACCTATGTGGGCGATGGAAATCAGCCCGTCGATGCGCCATCGTCGCCGGAGCCCGCTTCTGATGCCGATTTGGCGGTCGATCTTCAGGAAGATGTTCCCGCACCCCCGGTGTCGCCGGAGCCGGCGGCGGGAACTGAGGATCCGTCGCTTTCGCGTTCGCCTGAGCCTGGGCCGGATAACGCTGTCGCGCGCCGTGCCGATGCGCCGGGCGTGCGCCGCATCACCGAATTCGGCAGCGACCAGTTGAGCTTCGAGTTCTCTGAAGACTGCTGGGTAGAGGTCAAAAGCGCTACCGGGCGTCGCCTCTACAGCAATCTCAGCGTTGCGGGCGGCACCCTGTCCCTGGTGGGTCAGGGCCCGTTCCGGATACTTCTCGGTTATGCGCCTGGCGCTCGGATGAGCTTCAATGGCGAGCCGGTCTCTCTGGCGCCTCACACGCGCAACAACGTTGCAAACTTAGTGGTCGGGCAATAGGTCGTGATTCAGTCGATACGCGGTTTTCGCGACGTTCTGCCGGACGAGGGACGTCGCTGGCGTCTCGTCGAAGACGTCCTGCGGCGGGTGCTGAGCAGCTATGCATACGAAGAAGTGCAGCTGCCCCTGCTGGAGTCGACAGCGATAATTCGGACGAGACATACGATAGATTCAATGCTGAGCGGCAAGCTTGGAACCAGCTGCCACCAGAAGAGAAAACCGCCAACCCATGGGGACATTGGCGGGTTGCGAGCGCCCGGCTTTCTGCAGACGAAAAAAGTATTTCAGATGTGAAAGTTGTGATTGAAACGGTTCCAACCAGGATGGCTTTCGATGATACCGGCAGATTGTTGATAACGACCCAAAGAAAAAGCCCGATGGGTGAGCCTGATCTCAAAAGCACGCTTGGTATGGTTCTGCGCCTGAATACAGATGGGTCGGTGCCTGATGATAATCCGTTTATTGGCAATAATGATGTCAACGATATGGCTTATGTTACTGGGCTTCGTAATTCGAACAGCCTTGAGAAGAATCCGGAGACTGGTGAGTTCTGGGTGGCCGACCAGGGACCTACTGCCGGTGACGAACTGAACGTGATCGCTGCGGGCAAAGACTACGGTTGGCCATATGTGTCCTACGGTCGAATGGGCGAAAACAAACCCGTTGGAACAGGATTCAAAACCAAACCTGGAACCGAGCAGCCTGTTTATTATTGGAGCCCTGTGTCGATGGCACCGTCCGATATGATGGACG
>CAMYJX010000034.1 GCA_947258825.1 uncultured Pseudomonadales bacterium | reverse complement strand
CGCCGCTCGTCCAGCAGGGATTCGGCCGCGGTGCCTTCCGCCACCAGCTTCTTCAGCCGCTCGTACTGGCGCTCCGCTTCTTCAGCGGTGGACCGGGCCTCTTCCAGCAGGGCGTGCTCCTCGGAATCGGTCATCTCCACCAGCAGCTGACCTGTTTCTACCTGCTCGCCGTCCTCGAAGTGGATGCGGGACACGGTATCGGAGACGTTGGCCGTGATCTGCACGGTCTCTTTGGCGCGCAGGGTACCCAGCGCCTCCAGCGGATCCGATATCTCGCTGTAGCCGACGGTTTCCACGATGACCGATGGTGGCGGTCGGGCGGGCGCTGCGGCGAGGGCAGGGACGCCGAGCAGCAGCGTCAGCAGAGCCGCCGAAGATAGCCGAGACATGTGCCCGTCCGGGAAACGTTTATGAAACAGGATCATAGCTCAATTAGCGTAGCGTCGTGGCCGTGATCCAACCGTGAAGTTCAGCCGTTCTGGTCGGGCGCCTCGCCCAGGCGGGCGAAGCGGGGCTGGCGCTTCTCCATCAGCGCCCGGGCGCCTTCCGCCGCATCCGGTGCGGTGACGAAGCGGTTCTGGGATGCTTCCGCTTCCCGCAGCGCCTGCTCGTAGCCGGTGCCCAGGTGACGATAAACGAGGCGTTTGGTTTCCGCGATGGCGGCGGGTGGCGAGGTGTCGGCAAGCCGCTGAATGTAGTCCCGCGCCCAGCCCAGCAGATCGTCCGGCGCGACCACGCGATCCACCAGGCCAATGTCCAGCGCGGTTTCGGCGTCGATACGGTCACTCATCCACAGCAGGTCCAGGGCACGGCTGACGCCCACCAGCCGGGGCAGCAGCCAGCTGGATCCGTGTTCCGATATGAGCCCGCGTTTCAGAAACACCGTGGTGAAGCTGGCGGCGCTGGAGGCGATGCGCAGATCGCTCATCAGCGCGAGAACCAGCCCGCCGCCGGCCGCCACGCCGTTCACCGCCGCGATCACCGGCTTGGGCACCTCCAGCAGATAGCTGAAGAGCCCCGGCAGCTCGTCGCTGTCCGGGGCGCTGTTTTCCGGCGGGGCGTCCCGGCTGGTGACGTCCGCCAGCACCTGGGAATCCAGCCCGGCGCTGAACCCGCGGCCGTTGCCGGTGATGACGATGCCCACCACCCTGACGTCGGCGGCCGCGGCGTCGATGGCTGACCGTATCTCGGCCAGGGTGTGGTAGGTGAACGCGTTCAGCTTGTCCGGACGGTTCAGCCGGATCAGCGCCACCGGGTCCTCGATCTCTAACTGGATATCCGTGTATTCGCTCATGTCAGGTCTCACAGCAGGTTGATGCGCATGCCGCACAGCAGAATCTGATCCGGCCCTGTCATCAGGCCCCGGGTTTTCGCTGCCCGCAGAATCGCCGTTTTGTCGGTTGTGCTTATGTCCATGCCCCCCAGGCCTTCGGGCCGGCCGTCGCGGCATGGGACGAACCGCAGGTGTGCGTTGTCCAGGGCCAGGGTGGGAACGCCCCCGCGCTCTGTCAGCGGGATCTCAGCGATCTCCGACCAGCGTTTGGCCACGGCGTCGGGATCATCACATTGCAGCTCAGCGGCGGCGATGCCGTCCACCCGGTCCAGGACCTGGCCGGCTTTCCAGTCCGGACCCGCCGGCTCCCACGGGCCGTCCGGGTCGTGGGCCCCTGGCCCCAGCTGCTCGTCGATCTCGAAGAAGCTGCCGCCGGTATCTTTGGGGTGCATCTGCATGTTTCGAAACTCACCGGTTTCGAACTGGTTGACGATGCGAATCCCCAGCGCCTCCACCCGGGCCCGGCGGGGCGCGTGATCGTCACACTGGGTAATCACCATGTAGCCGCCGTCGCCGCCGCGTCGTTCCAGGTAGCGGCCGCCTGCGGTGTTCTCCCGAATGGGTGCCACCACCTCCAGCAGCTGGTCGCCGATGGGGAACAGGGCGTTCTCCAGGCCGAAGTGGCCAACCCCCGGGTCGCGGTAACACACCTGGATGCCCAGCACGTCCTGCAGCGCGTTTTCCACGGGCGCCAGCTGCTCCGCCACCAGGGCGATCTGCCTCAGTCTCAACCACATAGCGATTCCCCCTCGAAATGTTTGGCCATACCCCTAGCTCACGGATGCTGACCGATTCACGGGTCGTTGTCAGCTCCGTAGCGCGTTTTGTTGGCGGGTGGAATTCCATGCAAACCCGTCGCGTGACGGGGTAGGATCGAGAATCGCCGAAGGGAGCAGTAGTCGAAGGGAGCAATAAATAGCCTGAGAGAGAAATGGAGGAGGGACAAAAGATGGAGTTTCAGGGAAAGGTAGCCGTAATTACCGGCGGTGCCAGCGGCATAGGGCTGGCTACGGCTCGCCAGCTGGCCCAGCGCGGCGTGAGCCTGTGTCTGGTGGATCGGCAACCCGCAGCGCTGGAGGCTGCGGTGGCGGTGCTTCTGACAAGCGCAGATGTGCGGGTCGAGGCCAGAGTCTGCGACGTCTCCGACTATACCGCCATGCAGGCCCTGGCGGCCGATGTGGCGGAGACCTTCGGTCGCGTCGACATCGTCTTCAACAACGCTGGCGTAGCGGTGGGCGGCCCTATTGCCGAGATGAGCCACGACGACTGGCGCTGGATCATCGACGTGGATCTTTGGGGGCCCATTCACGGCGTGGAGGTGTTTCTGCCCCATCTGCGCAGCCAGGGAGAGGGCGGGCATGTCCTGTTCACTTCGTCGTTTGCCGGCCTGGTGCCCAACGTGGGCCTGGGGCCCTACTGCGTCGCCAAGTACGGGGTGGTTGCCCTGGCCGAAGTCCTGCGGCGGGAGCTTCGGGAGGACAACATTGGCGTGTCGGTGCTCTGTCCCATGCGGGTGAGCACCAACATCGGGTCCTCAGAACGGAACCGCGATGAGCGATACGGCGGCCAGGGGGCTGAGGCTGAAGGGTCCAGCGAGATGCTGGATCAGGATGAAGCGAACCCGGATCTGGCGGGACGTGTGCTCAGCGTCGATGAGGTGGCGGCGAGGGTGGTGGCCGCGATCGAGAACAATCAGCTCTACATCCTGCCACATGAGGAGAGCCGGGAATTCGTCCGGCGCCGCTTCGAGCGCATCGATCGCGCCTACGAGCAGTAGCGGCAGGGCGGCGGTCGGGCGCCCGCCGGGCGGTCACCAGCGGGCCTGGTAGCCGCGCGCGTCCACGTGAACGAAGGGCCCGTGGCTGGCCGTGCTGCCGTAGGTCCCGATGCCGCCGATCAGGTCGCCGAACCGGCCTTTACGCTCCAGACTGTCTACGAAGCGCGCCAGCCATTCAGAGTCTGCCCGGGTCACTTTGCCGTCGCCGTTCAGGTCGTCCATGACGCCGTCCGAGTTGTCATCCACGTAAATGTCAGCCGCGCCTCCCCACACGTGTCGGCTGTACTTGCCGTTGCCGATGGCCTGGTTGTAGCTGGGCGTCCGATAGCCGCTCATGATGGTCAGGCTGGTCACGTTGCCGTTGACCGCGTTCAGCGCTTCCAGGACGGTTTCGAGCTTCTGCAGCAGCTGTGGCCTCAGCACCACGTACTTCGGATAACCGCTGCCCTGCTTGCAGGCGAACTGCCCCAGCCGGAAGTTGGGTGACACGGCCAGCTGGGCGTTTTCCCGGGTGACCTCGATGAAGGCCTCTGGTGGGTTGTAGACGGTGAGCCCGCGGAACGGGTCTCTGGGATACTGGCCGATGCGGTAGCCGTTCAGGCTGTTGTCACGGGCTCCATCGTGCTGCCACATCACGAACACGTTGAGGTCCATACGGGATCCGGTGCGTCGGTCGGTGAGCACCAGGCGGTGGGTGCCCGCGCGCGGGGGCATCTTCAGGTTCAGAGCGTTGCCGGCCGGTTGCAGGGGCGTGGCATCGAAGCTGGCTTCCAGGTTTGCCGGGTCGAGGTCCATCAGATCCAGCTGCAGAATCTCGCCGGGCGTGGCGAAAATGCCGAACTCGGCGAAGCGGTTTTCGATGCCGTTTACCTTGATGCCGAAGGGCACTACGTCCTTGCGATAGGCGGTCGCCTGCAGAGAAAGGGTGAGCAGCAGGGCGCAGACTGTCCATTTCATAAAATAGGGCCTCACAGGGCAGGTGCGTTCAGGGCGCTGATGATAGGCGAATCGCTGTCATAGAGATCCCGATAAAACCGCAAAGTTCCATTGGCGTCCACGTAGCTGGTCAAATATACGATGAAAACGGGGATGGGCGTGTCCAGAGTCAGATTGCGGGTTTCGCCCGATGTGATCTGCTTCTCAATCCGCGCGCTGTCCCAGATCTCGGTCTGGAACTGCAACACCCACTCTGCCAACCGCCGGGCATTGGCGACTCTCACGCACCCGGAGCTGAAGCCCCGCTGGCAGCGTTCAAAGAGCGATTGGTCCGGGGTGTCGTGCAGGTAAATTGCCTGTTCGTTGGGCAGCATGAACTTGATCTGTCCGAGTGGGTTGTAAGGACCCGGCAGCTGCCGAAGACGGTACGGAAAGGGTTTCGTGGAGACCCGGCGCCAGTCGATCTGGTCCACGGGGACCATCTCATCGCTGCCCCACCGCGCGGCCTCCACGCCCTGGCTGGCCAGGCGGCTCGGGTCTTTTTGCAGCTCGGGCAGCTTGTCCTCCACGGCGATGGTTTCCGGTATCTCCCAGTACGGGTTGAAGACCAGATACTGTAGGTCCTGCCAGAAGGCGGGCGTGGGTCGGATCGGCTTGCCCACGATCACGGGCATAGCCAGTTCAGGGCTTCCGTCTCTGACCGCGCTGAGCTGGAAGGCCGGCACGTTCACCAGAATATGGTCCGCAGGCAGCCGGGCGGGTAGCCAGCGCCAGCGCTCCAGGTTGGCGTCTATCTGCTGCAATCGATGTGCCGGCGTCGTGTTCAGCGCTTCCAGCGTATTCGGGCCCGCCAGGCCATCGGGTTCCAGGCCCATGGTCTCCTGGTAGGCGGCAACCGCATCAGCCAGCCTTAGATCGTAAAGCGCTTCGTCAGGCGCAGGCAGCGCCAGGCGCTGACGCAGCAAGGGGACACGCGGGTCCGTCATTCCTGGCCGCAGCGCGGGCCCCTCGGGTATGACGATGTGCCGTCCACGCGCTTTGGCAACGTTCAGCGCCCTCTTTGACACCAGCAGCCGCCAATAGGCGGGCTCCTCAGGCCACAGCGCGTCCAGCGCTTCGGTGGGATCTGTGCTTCGGGCCACGGACGCCAGGTGCGGAGCTATCTCCGTGTTCGGCCGCAGGGCGTACCATTCCGGGGCCACCGCTTCAGGGTCCAGGATGCCGTCTGCACGATGACGGGCCTGCAGCAGAAACGCGTCCGTCATCAGCAGTTCTGCCGTCGCCCGGTCACCGGTGGACAAGGAGGTTTCAATGGCCGTGATGTGATAGCGGCTGGGATCCAGACCGTGGTGGGCGCCTTCACCTATGGCTCGGAGCAGGCTGAGGCCACGCAGCCGGTTGGCCCGTGCGCCTGTCCACAGCGGTGCAAATTCACGGGACCCGTAGAAGCTTCTGATGACGGCTGGGTATTTGATCGTGCGGCCGGCAAGCCGCATGACCCCTGGGCTTGTGGCTGGCTGCAGCAGTCGTTCAAGCTTATCCGGTGTCGACTTTGCGGCCAGGACGGTCGGTACCGCGAGAGCGAGCGCTACGAGAAAGCACCAGCTTGCGATGCCCGACCACATCCGGCTGCTGCGGCGCAGGCTGAGGACAAGCAGACGCACCTATTACCCGCAGCTGGTCAGCCCGGGGGAAACTGCTCGAGGATTGCGGTTACGACCTGGTTTACCAGGCGGGTGTCGCCGCGGTCCGATGAGTTGAGCGCTCTTGTCGCCCTGCCAAACCATACCGGTCGGCGGGTGTCCGCCTCGAATATGTCGATGGACAGCGTGCCTTCGGTGAAGGCACGGACTTCGGAGGTGCCTTCTCCGCTGCCGCTCTGGCGCATGCCTCCCCGGTTGGCATTGGGGAAGTTGTTGACCGTCAGCTGGTCCAGGGCGCCCAGATTGAAGGACAGCAGAAAATCGGCGTCGTCCGGGTTCTCCGTCCGCCGAAAACCTTTCCGGGTGAGCGCCTCAGCGGCGGCCGCCTTCAGGCGCCCTTCCAGCAGCGGGCTGAAAGGCTCGGCACTCTGGACCATCAGCGCGGGGCCCGGCACGAAGTCGAACGTCTGGTAACCGCGGAAATTTGTCCCGGGCTGATAGTCTGAGGTAACGCTGATCGAGGCAGCGCAGCCGGCAACGACCGGGATCAGCAGTACGGTGAGAAAAATCGTGCGGAGCATACCGGTGTCCTCCCGGATCGGGGCGCTTCTCCCAGAGCCCGCGTTGTAACAGAATCGCGGTGATAGAGAAAGGCGACGACTAGGCTCAGCGGGAGACGGACATTGAAAGATTTCGATCCTTGGCGATCAGAGCGACCGCTGGTTGTCTACATCGACTACAAGAGCCCCTACGCCTTCATAGCCAAGGATGCAACCTATCGCCTTGGCGACCTGCTGGGCATCGACATCGACTGGCGGCCGCTGACGCTGGACATACCCAGCTATCTTGGCTCCGCCCGGCTGGACAGACGCGGCAAAGTCGCGGAAAGCCAGCGCTCGCCGGAGCAGTGGACGGCGGTGAAGTATGCGTATCGCGATACCCGCCGCTATGCCGAGCTGATGGGTTATACCCTCAGGGGGACGGTGAAGATCTGGGATACGTCTCTGGCCCATATCGGCATGCTGTGGGCGAAGGCCCAGGGCGACGATGTTCTGCGCGGGTATACGGACCGGTTCTACGAACGGTTCTGGCGGCGGGAGCTCGACGCCGAGGATCCGGCGGTGATCTCCAGCGTGCTTCGGGAAGCAGGCGCCCGGCTTGACGGCTTCGAGGACTACCATCGCGGGGACGGACGCATACTGCACGACGCCATGCAGGCAGCCATCTTCGAAGCGGGCATCTTTGGCGTGCCCAGCTACGTGGTGGGCGGTGAGCTGTTTTTCGGCCGCGAGCACCTGCCCATGGTTCGCTGGCTCCTGGAGGGGAAACCGGGTCCCGCCCCGGATGTGGCTTACGATCGGATCGACGGTGGTGTCGGTGGCTGAGGTCGTTTCCACGGTTGCGCCCTACAGCTTCCGGGAGCCGCTGACCCTCTGCCTGGATATCAGCAACCCGCTGGCCTACCTCGCGTTGCAGCCAGCGTTCGCCCTTGTCGACGAGCTGGGCCTGACGCTGGAGTGCCTGCCTTTCGCCGCCGCGGCCCTCAAAGCGCCGTCAAAGGCGCGGGACGAAGAAGGCCGGGGTGCCCGACATCGACGCCTGCGGGCCGAGTATCTGGCCCGGGACATCGCCCGTTACGCTGGCGTGCAGAAGCTTGTCATTCGCGGAGTCTATCGGTCTCCGGATACGTTCGCGTTCGCGGCGGGCCTTTTGTGGCTGAACCAGCGAAATCGCGAAGATGTGAGGCCTTACCTGCAGCAGGCCTTCGACGGATACTGGCAGGAAAGGCTGGATGTCGAGGATCCGACGGCCATAGCGCGTGTTGTGGAAGGGCTGGGGCAGGACGGGCACGCCTACGCCAGCTACGCGGCGGATGAGGCCCCTTCGCGCGTCGCAGACCTGCGCGAGCGGCTGGTTGCTGCCGGGGTATTCAACGTGCCGAGCTTCGTTGTTCAAGGCCAGGTATTCCTCGGCCGGGCACACTTGCCCATGGTGCGGTGGCTGCTGGAGAGCAGGCGGGGGCCGCCGCCGGTCTGAGCCGACCGCGCTTGAAGTGTCGTTGCGGTTCGGCAACCGCGGTATGGTCGGTTCGTGATTAGCGTCGCAGTCTCTGTGGCTGGGATCGGAGAAGCTTTCCCTGTTGCTCTCAATTTCCGGTCCAGCGATGACGGATCGCTTCCTGACAGCCAGTTTCTACGTGCTCGCCCTCGGCCTGGCCGGCGGTGCGGTGCTTGTCTCCATCCTGGGATTCATCGAGTACCTGCAGGTCGGTCGCTGGCCGTCTTTCTCGCTGCTGCAGCTGGGTTACGACGCTCATCTCATCAGGGCCCGCTGGTTTCTCGCCAATCAGTGGAGCTGGCCGCTGCACGACGCGCTGGCGAAGATTCCGGTGCTCGTGGCAATGGTTTGCATTGCTCCTTTGTTCTGGTGGTTGGGCGGTTTTTTCGGCCGCCGCTGATCTACTAAAGCTGAGATCAGAGCTTGCTGGTGCGCAACCTCAGCGCGTTGCCTATGACCGATACGGAGCTGGCGCTCATGGCCAGTGCGGCCAGCATGGGATTCAGTAGCAGGCCGACAAATGGATACAGCACGCCCGCAGCGATAGGCACGCCCAGGCTGTTGTAGCCGAACGCGAAGAACAGGTTCTGCCGGATGTTGCGCATGGTGGCTCGGCTCAAGCGCCGGGCTGCGGCAATTCCCCGCAGATCGCCCTTCACCAGGGTGATACCCGCGCTTTCAATCGCCACGTCGGTGCCCGTGCCCATGGCGATGCCCACGTCGGCCTGTGCCAGGGCGGGAGCGTCGTTGATACCATCGCCGGCCATGGCCACCACGTGCCCGTCTGCCTGCAGCTTTCGCACCATGTCGAGCTTGTCCTCCGGCAGGACTTCCGCATGCACTTCGTCCGTACCGAGGCGCGCGGCCACGGCTTCGACGGTGCGATGGTCATCACCACTCAGCATGATGATTTTTACGCCCTCCACGTGCAGAGCGGCGATGGCTTCACGGGTGCCTGCCTTGATGGGGTCGGTAACGCTGAGATAGCCGGCGAGCGAGTCGTCCACCACGATATACATCACCGATTCGCCCCGACTCTGCAGCTCGTTCACGGCTTCCTTCGTTACGCCGGGTTGAACGCCCAGGCTCTGCAGCAGCGCCCGGTTGCCGAGCGCTACTCGATGTCCCTTTACGGTTCCAAATACCCCACGGCCCGTCTTGGAGCTGAAATCTTCGATGTCCATCAGGGCGATGTCACGGGCCATTGCGCCGCTGGTAATGGCTTCGGCAAGCGGGTGCTCGCTGCCGCGCTCGATGCTCGCGGCCAGCGCCAGCAGCTCGTTTGAACCGAACGCTTCGGAGCAGCTCACCACATCCTGCAACTGGGGTTTGCCCTCCGTCAGCGTGCCCGTCTTGTCCACCAGCAGCACGTCCACGTCCTGCAGACGCTCCATCGCTTCCGCATTTCTGAACAGGATGCCCATGAGGGCGGCCCGCCCCGTCGCCACCATGATGGACATGGGCGTCGCCAGGCCCAGCGCGCAGGGACAGGCGATGATCAGCACCGCCACCGCGTTCACAAGCGCGAAGGCGAAGCGCGGCTCCGGGCCGAACTGACTCCAGGCGGCAAAGCTGATCATGGCGATGATCAGAACGGCAGGAACGAAATAGCCGGCGACCCGGTCGGCGAGATTCTGCACCGGTGCGCGGCTGCGCTGGGCCTGTGACACCATAGCGACGATCTGGGACAGCAGCGAGTCCTGGCCGACGTGCTCCGCCGTGATGATCAGAGTTCCGGTCCCATTCAAGGTGGCGCCGATTACCCGGGTACCGGCCGATTTTTCCACCGGTATGGGCTCGCCGGTAACCATGGATTCGTCCACGGCGCTGCCCCCGTCGACAACCCGTCCGTCTACGGGGATCTTTTCTCCCGGTCGCACCCGCAGGCGGTGGATCAGGGTGACGATTACGGCGGCGGATTCGAAGTAGACGGCCACGTTCCCGTTTCCGTCACGGAAGGACGGCGGAAACCAGTCCGGGAGCAGAACAGCGACCACCGAGAAGCCGAAGGCAACGCTGACGCCCATGCCGATCAGGGTAAACATGTTCAGATGCCGCGCGGTTATCGATCGCCAGGCGCGAACGTAAAACGGCCACGCGCACCACAGGCAGACGGGCAGCGCCAGCGTCAGCTGCAGATAGCCACTCGTGGTTGGCCTGAGCAGGCTGGAAAACGGCTGGCCGGGAAACATATCGCCCATGGCCACGGTAAGCAGCGGCACGGTGAACAGGGCTGCCAGCAGCATTCGACGCTGCATGTCGCGCAGCTCGGGGTTTTCGATTTCCTCGAGGCCGGGCACTTCCGCTTCCAGCGCCATGCCGCAGAGGGGGCAGTCCCCCGGGTGATCCTGGCGGACCTCAGGGTGCATGGGGCAGAGGAAGGTGGCGCCGGGCGGAGCCTTCAGAATCTCCTTGCGTCGCGCCGGATCCAGAAATGATTGTGGGTCCAGTGCAAACCGGTCGCGACAGCGCCGGCTGCAGAAGTAGTAGGTTTCGCCGCCGTGCGGGTGCTGATGCGGTCCGTCCGGTTCGACGGTCATCCCGCAGACGGGGTCGATTCTTGTTTCCGAATCGGTTGTTGAGTTGCGGTGGTTGGACATGCGGGGATTATCCCGGGAATCTGGGTGCCCGTCTTGGCCTGGATGTAACCTCGATGTTGCTCCGGCTCGGTGGGATTGCAACTGCAGCCGCGAGCGGTAACCATCGGGCCAGTTGTCCGAGGCTATCACCCCGAGGCTATCACCCCGAGGCAACCTCGTAACCTGCAACCAGAGGCTCTATTCATGGCCGACCCCGTTACCGCCGCTTCCATCCGCTGCCGCAACGATCTCAAGCTGTATGAAACCCTGCTCGCCGATCCGCTGGTGAAGCGCGTCAACGAGCGTATCGCCCGGCACGAGCAGGACAACCCCATGAACCTGCGCAGGCGCCTGCTGGCGACCTCCGTGCATCTGAGCGAGCGCATGGCTCCGGATCTGCACGAGATGGCCGTGGACTGTATGGATCGCCTGGATCTCGACATCCGTCCGGAGCTTTATGCCTACGCCGGCCCCCAGTTCAACGCCATGTGCATGAAGCCCGAGGAGGGGCGGCTGTTCATCATGTTTTCTTCGGCGCTGCTGGAGGCGTTCGAAGCGGACGAGCTGAAGTTCGTTCTGGGCCACGAGCTCGGTCATCACGCCTATCAGCACCACGACATTCCCATCGGCATCATCCTGCGCGGCGGGGAACGGCCGGAGCCGCGCCTCGCCCTGTCATTGTTCACCTGGTCGCGCTACGCGGAGATTTCCTGCGATCGTGCCGGCGCCCACTGCGCTGGCAACATGGAGACGGTAGGCCGGGCCCTGTTCAAGCTCGCCAGCGGTCTTTCCGGGCGGACCATAGATTTCAATCTCCAGGACTTCCTGGCGCAAGTTGAGCAGATGCAGGTCATTGACCAGGCGCCTGGCGAGGGTGCGCCGCAGGAGGATTGGTTTTCCACCCATCCTTTCAGCCCGTTGCGGGTGAAAGCGGTGGCGCTGTTCCAGGACTCACAGTTCGTCCAGCCCGATGGCATGAGCGCCGAGGCTCTGGAGGAGGCGGTTCAACAGGTCATGGGGCTCATGGATCCCAGCTACCTGGAAGGGCGTACCAAAGCAGCGGAAGCCATGCGCCGGCTGCTGTTCGCCGGGGCATTGCTGATTGGCAACGCCAACGGCGAGATGTCGCCGGAGGAGATCGAGCTGTTCGAGCGCTTCTTTGGCGCTGGTACCTATAAAGAGGGTTTTGATACGGACGCGCTGGCAGCGAGCCTTGCCGAACGCGTAGCGAACGTTCGTGATCAGGCCTCTCCGTCCCAGGCGATGCAGGTGCTGCGGGATCTCTGCCTGGTAGCCCGCGCCGAAGGACATACCACGGACTCGGAACGTGCGGTGATGCTGGGTATTGCCGACGGTCTCGGCCTGGCCGACGCGATCGTCGACAACACCCTGTGCGCCGACTACGAGCTGGATTAAGGAGCCTGGGGCCTCGCTGAAGCGTGGCTCTGGGAACGGTCAACTGAGGGAGAGGGGCGTGCAACAAGCTGAATTTTTCGAGGTGAACAACGGTGACGTCCGGCTGCGGGTGGCCATTCCGGGAACAAAGCAGGGGGACGGTCCGGTAATTCTCTGCGTGCACGGCTGGCCGGAGCTGTGGTACTCGTGGCGCCATCAGATGCAGCATTTCTCCGCGCGTGGCTTTCGCGTGGCCGCCATGGACGTCCGCGGCTATGGCGGCAGCAGCAAACCTGACCCTGTTTCGGCTTACACCATGAAGTTGCTGACGGCAGATGTGGCTGCGGTCATTCGCGCGCTGGGAGACGGGCCGGTGATCCTGTTTGGCCATGACTGGGGCGCGCCCATCGTCTACAACACGGCGCTGCTGCATCCCGAGCTGGTAAGCGCCGTGGCCGGATTGAGCGTGCCCTATCGCCCGGCGGGAGAGGTTCCTTTTCTGGAGCTGGCGAAACAGCTGTACCCGGACCGGTTTTTCTATCAGCTCTACTTCCAGCAGGAAGGCGCCGTGGAAGCGGAGGTAGAAGCCGATTGGCCGTCGGCCCTGCGCAAGCTTTACTATGCTCTGTCGGGCGATGCGCCGCTGGGGGAGTTCCTCAAGGAAAAACCTGCAGATGCAGGGTTGCTGGACGAACTGGTTGACCCGGCCCCGTTCCCGTCCTGGATGAGCGCGGAGGATCTGCAGGTATACGTAGACGCTTTCGCGGCGGGCGGGTTCCGCGGCCCCATCAACCGTTATCGCGCTCAGCCGCAGGACTTTGAAGATCTGGCCGAGCTCAGAGGCAGGCGGCTGGCACAGCCGGCATGCTTCATCGGTGGCGAGCGGGACGCGGTGCGCCGCTTCGTCCCCGGCCTCGACATGTACGGGGACCTTGCCGGCGGCTACGAGGACCTGAGAGAAACCGTGATCGTGCCCGGCGCGGGTCACTGGATACAGCAGGAAGCGCCCGGGCCAACGAACGAAGCCCTGCAGCGATTTCTGGCAGGCCTTTAAGGCCTTCAGCCCGGGTTCTGCAGGATTCTGACCTCGCGCTGCGGGAAGGGGATGGTGATGCCGTCGTCTTTGAGGTCCCGGAAGATGCGCATGTTCACCTTGTGCAGCAGCTCGAAGTATCGCCCTGTTGGTACCCACACCCGGTAATCGATGTTGATGGACGAGTCGCCGAAGGCGGCGATGCCGATCTGTGGCAACGGCTCCGCGGCGATGCCCTCGACCTCGGCGATGGCATTGCGAATCACAACGATGGCCCGCTCAGGGTCCGAGCCGTAGGCGATGCCTACCTGACCTTCGATGATGCGGTTGGCGAAGGAGTTGCGATGGACCTCGCCGACGATGTGCTTGTTGGGAATGACGATCTCCTCCCCGTCCTCGGCGCGCAGCACCGTGGTGGCCAGGTTGATGTCTTCAACCAGCCCCGAGCAGCCGAGCACGCTCACCGTGTCGCCCACGCGGAACATGCGGGTGAGAATGATGACCAGCCCGGCCCCGTAGTTCGAGACCGGCCCCTGTATGGCGAAGCTGGCGCCCACCGCGAGACCCCCGATGGCCGCGATGAGGGGCGTGATGCTGATCCCCAGCTGGCTGAGGGCGACGATGAGAAACAACGTGATGACGACGATGCGGGCCGCGCTGGCAATGAACTGACGCAGGGTGACATCGACGTCGCGCTTCTCCTGAAGCCGCAGCAGCGCGCGTGACACCCAGCCGCCGACGATGAACCCCGCGATGACCACGAGAACGGCGCCCAGCACCTGGAAGGAATAGCCCACCAGAAAGTTCACCACCGTCTCGTAAATGTCCTGCACCAGGTCGATGCTTTCGCCCAGCTGCTTCTGTACGTCTTCCTGCATAGGTACTTCCAAGATCTGCTTGCCTCGTCTCCCGTGGATCCTGCTCAGCGGCGCTGCCTCATGCCAACGGCCCGGTTCAGCTCGACAGCAACTCTCTCATTGAGCCAGAGCCTCCATGGCGGCTGCCAGCTCGAAGTCCGAGTCGGATATGCCGCCCGCATCATGTGTGGTCAGATCCACCGTTACCGTTCGATAAACGTTGAACCACTCCGGGTGGTGGTTCATGCGTTCGGCTACCAGCGCCACCTGACTCATGAATCCGAAGGCGCCGACGAAGTCCCTGAACTGAAATGTCCGGTGCAGTTTGCCGCCCTGAAGCGTCCACTCGCCGCCTGCGCTTTCGTTCAGGCTGCTGAGGCGGCTTTGAATCTCCGGGTCTGTTAGTTTGTGTTGCGCCATCGCTGTTGTGTCTCTGCCTTTTCATGCGAAAGCTTACCGTTTAAAGGTGGCGCTGCACCACCCGAACGACTTCAGCCATGGTTTCTTTTTTGGTAATGCGCCGCTTGGGGAGGCGAGGACCGCGAATCGCCCTCTGTCCGCGACCACCGAATGCAACGCAATCCCTAGCAAGCGATCCCCAGCTAAAGCCCGTAGTTGTCGAGCCATTCAGCAATCCGATCTGCTACCTCTTCCCGGGCATCCTCAGGCTCGGTGAGGTAGTGATCGCCGCGCATGAATTCCAGGGTCTTGTCCTCCGCTGCCAGGGCGTCGTAGATGCCCTGGGCGTCGCTGGGAAACACGCCGGTGTCCGCCAGAGACTGAATCACCAGCGAGGGCACGGTGATGCGGCCGAGATGTGGCGCGCCGCGGCACTGGGATTCGCGCAGGCTCCACATGGACAGCCAGGTCCGGCAGGTGTTGGTGAGGCCGATGCCCCGCGGCGAGTAGTTGGCGCTCCTGGGGTCGCCCGCATAGCACAGGCCCGGCTGTCTCTCGGAGGGGTCGAGGCTGGCATCCATCAGCCGCAGGTCCGCCCAGGTTCGATACAGGCCGAAAGCGCGATCGAACATGCCCAGACCCTTCAGTCGCTTCAGTTCCGCCAGGCACCAGTCGGTGATGCGGTGGTTGCGGGCGACCTGTGCCGCTCTGTAGCGCTCGACGAAGTCGGCCGCGTAAGGGGGGCCGTTGTCGGGGTTGTACATGTTAAGCGACGGCTCGACGGAGGCGGGATCGGTCTCGTCGATGATCGCCGGGTCCATCCATGCGGTGAGCACCTCCGGGCGTCCGGCATGGGCGTTCAGGGAAACGTAGTACTCACAGGGCGGCAGGTTCGCCACGGCTTCCGGGAGCTTGAACCCTCGGGTCGCGGTAATGTTCGGGTCGGCGGCCTGGGACTGATAGGCGCCCATGAGCGACCCGCCACCGGAGTTGCCCATGAGGATGACGGTATCCACCCCCGCCACCTGCTTCAGCCAGGATACCCCTGCGCCGATGTCCACCAGCGCATGCTCCAGGACGAAGAACGCTTCGTTGCCGCGGAACCGGGTATTCCAGCCCAGATAGCCGTAGCCGCGTCGGCCCATGTACTCGGCCGGGTAGTGCTCGCTGAAATCGACGTTGTAGTGGGTGGCGATGAAAGCTGCCCTGGGTTTGCTGCCCCGCGGGCTGTAGTAAAGGCCCTGGCAGGGCATGAAACCGGCGCCGTTCCGGCTGGCGGTGGCGGATGGTAGAGAAACGAACTCCCGCCGGATCTCGTTTGCCACCTCAGCTCGTTTCCGTGCTCACCGGCTCGGTGTTGACGTCCCGCTCGTCCAGTGCCCGGGTCCACCCGGCGAACTCCAGCAGGATGCCGTCCGGGTCTTTGAAGTAGATGGAGCGAACGAAGGTGCTTTCCGTCGGCGTCAGGCTGGCCTGGGTTTCCGAATCGTCGTGATGCACCACGGGTGTTACCCGGACCCCGGCCGCCTCGAGCTTTTTCTGGTAATCGCCGATCTTTTCCTCGGGGACGTTGAAGGCCACGTGATTCATGGAGGCATGGGCGGACGTTAGCGAGCCTTCGCCGATCAGGTTGGCGGCATGGGTTACACCAGGCACGCTTTCCGGCGCGTCGGGAAACCAGAAGAAAGCGAGCATGTCGCCGTTGCCGATATTGAAAAAGAAGTGCTGTCCGGAATCATGCGGCAGGTTGATGGTTTTGGTCAGCGGCATGCCCAGGACGCCGCTGTAGAAGTCCACCGTCTTCTTCATGTCTTTACAGACCAGGGCCAGGTGGTTGATTCCGCGGATGTCGAATTTCTCGTTGTCTGGCATGTTTGTTTCCTTTCCAGAGTGGCTGGAACTTTGACGTTGGCCCGTCTATATCATTACCCTGCACGCTCTCTGTCAACCTGTCAGGGCGCCGGCAGTGGGGTAGGGCACCCGTCAGGGCCGTCCGGCTGGCTCCGGCGTTACATTAAAGGCAACCTGCTGGGTGGAAAATTTGCGAAGTATTCCGACTCGCCTGAAGAACTTAATCGGGCCAATAGCGTGGTTTCTCCTGCTCGGTTCGAGCGTGGTGCTTGCGGATCCCCCCGCGCTGGTGTCGGCCACGCTGGCCAACGCGCCCATGGGTGCCGCCGACCGATGTGGCTATACGCGGGAGTCGATTAACGACGACGAGAGCAAGGTTGAGCGTTTCGATCCGTCCAGCGCCGACGCCCCCTGGACGCTGCTTTCCGTGAATGGACGGCCCCCCGGCGCGGCAGTGCTTGAACGCTATGCCGACAGGGCTGAGGACCGGCTCGACCGGCAGCACCCGCTGGAATTTGATCTGGCGAGTCAGGTCGAGCCGGGTACCTGGGCGCTGGTGAGCGAAAACGAGGATGAGGCGGTTTTCAGTTTCCGCCTGCGTCTGGATCCGGACGAGAATCTCGATGTGCGCCTTCTGGACAAAATAAGCTCGACGTTCACTCTGGATAAGCAAAGGCTGCAGACGAAGCGCGTGCTGATCGAAAGCACGGGTGCGGCCTCTGTGGCCCCCATGGTTCGGATCACCCAGTACCGCAGGGAGTACCTCTTCGTCTGGAGCGATGCGGTGGATGCCGCAGCTCTGTCCGAGAGGACTACCCGTCGTCGTGGGAAAGCGCCGTTCAAAAGCCTGAATCAGGACAAGCGGAGGGTTTACAAGGACTATGAGTGCGTGGTGTATGCTCAGGAGCTGCCGGACGAGATGCCCATAGAGAACTGAGGCTTCTTGCCCTTGCGGGCCTTTGCAACGATGATCGATGTTGTGAGCGAACCAGCCCAGGCAGAGAAGCTGCCGCTTAGAGTCAAGATGTCCTATGGCGCGCCGAGCTTTGCCGGGGCCGGCATGGCGATCCCCATCGCCATCCATCTGACCATCTTTTATTCCGACGTCATCCTCGTGCCCCTCGGCATCATTGCCATCGTCAAGGCGCTGGCCCGCGCGATGGACGCGCTGACGGATCCGCTCATGGGTTGGATCACGGACAGCACCAGATCCCGCTGGGGGCGCCGGCGTCCCTGGATCCTGATCGGCGCGCCCCTGGCTGCGCTGTCCTTCTTCCTGATGTTCTCGCCGCCGGCTGAGCTGAGCGGAATGAACGCCGCTGCCTGGTTCGCCACCACCTACGTCTGCTACTACATCTTCCATACCGTCTACATCATTCCTCACTACGGCCTGGGGCCGGAGCTCACGCTGGACTACAACGAGCGCAGCCTGCTGTTTGGCATCCGGGAGGGGTTCGTGGTGCTGGGCACGCTGGTTGCGGCGGTGGCGCCGCCGCTGTTCATTGCTTATACGGGCGGTGAGCGCGAGGGCTATTCAGGCTTTGCCGCCCTGCTGGCGGCGCTGCTCGTGCTGCTTTACGTCAACCTCGTGGTTCAGGTACGGGAGCGAGCCGACTTCATAGCCCGTCCTCCCAACCCGCTGGTACCCGGCCTGCGGCGGGTGATGCGCAACCGGGCGTTCCGTATCCTGCTGCTGGTCTATCTCACCAGCTCTATCAGCGGCGCGATACCCGGTCTGATGATGCCGTATTTCGTGAAGTACGTGCTGCAGCCTGAGAACCCCAACATCTGGCTGGCCGTTTATCTGGCCACCTATTTCGGCGCCGGTTTTCTCTTCCTGCCCATGTGGGTGTTGCTGGCCCGCAGATTCGAAAAGAAACCCGTATGGCTGGTCAGCTTCTTTCCCAGCATCACCGGATCCCTGCTCCTGTTCACCATGGGGGAAGGAGACATCCTGCCGACCTTTCTCGTGCTGCTCTGGGCTGGTTCCGCATTCGGTGCCGGTCTGTTTCTCGGCCCGGCCATGCAGGCAGACGTCATCGACTACGATGAGCTCTACACCGGAAGGCGACGGGAAGCCCAGTTCGGCGCGCTCTGGTCCATCATGACCAAGTTCATGGTGATACCCAGCATGTCGGTCCCGCTTGCGGTGCTTGCGACGGTGGGCTACGTCCCGAATCTGCCGCAGACCGAAGAGGTACAGTTTGCGATCCGGGCGATATTCGGACTCACCCCGGCCACCACCGCGCTCCTGGCATTTCTGATCGCTCTGCTGTACCCGATCTCCCGGCGCGTGCATCAGCAGATCTGGGAGGGCATCGAGCGGCACAAGCGCGGGGAGTACGCGACCGATCCCATCACCGGTCATCGCCTGCCGCCGATGCAGGATCGGAACATCGGCGAGGACGAAGGCTGGTTCCTCGATCATTTCTCCATGGGCGAGCTGAGGCTCGCGGCGTCCGGGGGTCCCGCTGCGTTGCGTCGCCGGATACTGCTTCTGCAACTCGCCAGCGTCTTCGTGCTTGGCTGGGCGCTGCTGGCGCTCGTTGGGGAAGTGAGCGTGGACCAGGATCCGGGAATTCTGGCGGTGATACACGTGGTGATCGCCGGTATTGCTCTGGCAAGCCTTTTCTTTCACTTTGTTCGCTGGCGGGCGTTGGGCAGGCTGAACACCGTCACCAGCGCGGACATCAGCGCGCACCGTCAGATGAACCAGATGCTGATGGAGGGCGGTGCGTGAGGGACACGAGCCGGTCAATGGCAGAGGGGGACGTCATCGCCCGACAGGGTCCGAGCGGGCGCAAATTCGTCGATCCGCTTGTTACGCTCGACGGTCAGCCCCGAGCCCGCGTGAAGCTGCAAAATCTGCGAACGCTCTGGTTCAACACCGGCACGCTGTGCAACCTCAGCTGCGCGAACTGCTATATCGAGTCCAGCCCTCACAACGATCGATTGAGCTACCTGACGCTGGCGGATGTCGCCGGCTATCTGGATGAAGTTCAATCGCTATCGCTGGGCACCGAAGAGATCGGCTTTACCGGCGGCGAGCCGTTTCTGAATCCCGAGTTTATCGCCATGCTGCAGATGTGCCTTGAAGCGGGTCATCGTGTGCTGGTGCTGACGAACGCCATGCGCCCCATGCTGCAGCGGGGGGATCAACTGCTGAGGCTGCAGGGACGGTACGGGGAACGCCTGACGATTCGTGTTTCCGCAGATCACTTTCGCCGCGAGTTGCACCAGCGCGAGCGGGGGCGCGGCTCCTGGTTTCCCATGCTGCGCGGTCTCAAATGGCTGTCTGAACATGGGTTTCAGGTGCACGTGGCGGGTCGCACGGGCTGGGGTGATAGTGATGCCGAGCTGCGCCGTGGGTATCGGGATCTGTTCCAATCGGAAGGGATCCGCGTCGATGCGGAAGATCCCGGGCAGCTCATCCTTTTTCCGGAGATGGACGAGGCTGCCGATGTGCCCGAGATTACTTCGGCGTGCTGGGGCATCCTCGGCGTGAACCCCGACGATATGATGTGCGCCAGCTCGCGCATGGTGGTGAAGCGCCGCGGTGCTGGTGGCCCCAGCGTGGTGGCGTGCACCCTGCTACCCTATGATCCGCGCTTCGAACAGGGAACAACCCTGGCCGAAAGCCTGGGCGAAGTGTTGCTCAATCATGGACACTGCGCGCGATTCTGCGTGCTGGGAGGCGGCAGTTGCAGCGGCTGATGACAGGGCTTCTGTTGATGGCTCTGGGTGCCTGCGGTGGTTTCGATGAAGCTTCCGACGATCCAGCGCCCGTTCGGCTCGAGGGCACGCAGTGGACGGTCGCCGAGCACCTTGCGGAGGAGGGCGGCCTTGTGGGCGTTCTCGATGGCACCCGGGTAACGCTGATCTTTGGTGACGACGCACGCGTGACCGGTTCCGCTGGTTGCAACAGTTACTCGGCGTCCTACGCGGTGGATACCGATGGGCTCCGCGTCGGTCTGCCGGCAGCCACGCGCATGTTCTGCGGCGAGCGGGACGGGCTGATGGATCAGGAATTCCGTTTTCTGTTTCTGCTGGAAAAGGCCGCCCGCGTGCATTGGCAGGAAGAGACCCTGAGCCTGATGGATGAAAACGGTGAGCCGTTACTGTTGCTGCGGCCGATGGCGTAGCGGGCCCTGCAGCGGGCAGCTGGCGTTTTCTCTGGCGGCCTGCATCAATTCGATGATCCTCAGCCGCCGTTCGTAAGGTCGTGCGAACTCAGCGTTCGGGGTGGGGCCGGTTGCGCCTCGGACCTCCGCGTATATCGGCGTGTAGGGCGCAAGCGCCAGGGTCCGGTAGGCGGTGGGCATGTCTCCCCCGGTGCCGTCGACCACCCACCAGGCAAGCGCTTCGCTGCAGGGAATGAACTCCCTGGCCTCGTGGCCGTAGACCAGATGGCCGCTGAACTCGGTGACCTCTGAGATTTCGTCGCCGATCAGCAGCCAGGATTTTTCGCTTCGTTGGCTCGGACAGCAGACGGGGTCATCAGGGCCGTGGACCAGCATCGAAGCCCGGATTTCGCCGTTCACGATGGTAAGCGAGGTGACGTCGACGCGATCACCGAGGAGGGTCGTCGCCACGTTGACGAGCCCGGTGCCCTGGGGCCGCAGCAGCGCCAGATAGATGAAACTACCGCTGCCGCCTGAACTTTCGGTGAGCACGACGGCGTGGTCGTCTGCTCCGGCCGCGCTGATTGAGACATCCCCGCTGTCGGGGTGCCCCGCATCCAGGTCGCCTCTGGCCACCAGGCTCTGCAGCAGGGTGACTCTGGGCCGTGACGCCCCCCCGGCCACGAATGGCGGGCCCTCGTAGTGGCCATCTGTCAGCCCGATGGGCGCGTCGTAGATCCCTTGAATCCTGGCTTGCAGTAACGCCTCGGGTAATTCCGATTCTGCAGGCGGCTTGGCGCTGCAGGCGCTCAGCACGGCGCAAAGCGAGGCCAGTAAAGTTGTTGTAAACTGTCGAATCATCAGGAAGGTTTTTGTCGCGACGCATGTCCAGGCTGCTGCAGGTGCTCGAACGTGTTTGTCTTCTCACGGGGCTGTTGGGCCTCGGGTTGGTAGGCATTGTTTCCGTGGACGCCGCCCTTGGCAACTATCGTTCCGTTGCAGCCTTTCAACAGGCGGTGGCGGAAGTGTCCGGTGGCGCCGACCGACCGGTCGAATGGGACGTTGAAGGTCCGGATCAGACGCTGTGGTCCGAACGGGCCAGGGAAAAATATCTGCACGCCCAGGCGGAAGCCGGCGTGCCGCTGGCGCTGATGAAGATCCCCCGGCTGAACCTCGAGGTTCCCGTTTTCGAAGGCACCGATCGTCTGACCCTGAATCGAGGTGCCGGAGTGGTGGAAGGCACGGCGCTGCCGTCGGAGTCCGGGAACGTGGTGCTGTCTGCCCATCGCGACAGCTACTTCCGCGCGCTGAAAGACATTGCCGTTGGTGACGCCATAGAGCTGCAGACGCTGCAGGGCAGCAGGCTGTTCGAAGTAGCAGAGACGTTCATCACCGATCCGCTCGATGTCAGCGTTCTTGATCCTGCTGAGACGCCACTGCTCACGTTGATCACCTGCTATCCGTTCTACTATGTCGGGTTCGCCCCGGACAGATTCATTGTGCGCGCCCTGCCGGCTGGCCGGACCGTGGGGGAGCGGGCGGCCGAGGGGGCGAGTGCGCAGAGGTCCCAGGACAGGCCGGTGACAACGCTGTAATCGTTTTTCGAGGAATCCTCTCCGTCCCAGCTCAGGGTGATATCGAATGTCCCGCGGACGCGGCCCCAGTCAGAAAGACCGGGTATCACTCGCAGGCCGGTAGTCAGATCCAGCTCCGGGTCGTCGAACCGGAACAGCTCGTACTCTATGCTGCCGAACGACTCAATGTTGTCCGTGTTGTCGTCAGAATCCGTTGTATTTTCCCGGGTTACCAAGAGCCCGCCCTGCACGATGAGCCGTTGCGAATTGTTCTGAACCAGCCAGCGACCGACACCCCAGCCCAGCGAGGTACGCAGATCGATACCCTGATCTTCGTTTCTATCCAACCCGAAAAGAGCGCCCGTTCGCCAGCGATTGGCCAGCTTGCGGTAGTTCTCAATGGCCAGTTGGCTCTGGGAGCTGGAGTCGGAACCTTCGCTGTCCGTGCTGATGCTGTTCGCTGACAGCTTGGTCTCGTATTGGCGCGTGACGTATTCGAGATCCAGTCCGACATTCAACTGTCGGTGGCTGTTAGCCTTGGTGGCGTTGATGCCGGCGTTCAGGCTGCCATCGAAGCGGGAGAAAAAATCGTCCTCGATGGGCGTGATACGCACGATATCCAGCAGGTTGATGGTCATGACGTCGGCGGCGCGGCGCAGGGCTGCCTGGCCTTCGTTTTCCGTCTGCTCCAGTGACCCGTACAGCAGTCGCCCGTTCTGCAGCTCCAATTCGAGCGTCTGCTGGCTGGTCACGCGGATGACTTTTTCCCATTCGATGTAGATGGTGTCCGTGGCAGGCGTTTTGAATTAGAGCTTGCCCCGCTCCATGTACTTCAGCTCTCCGTCCAGGTGGTTTCTGCCGTCAAACGTCACATCATCTGCAGAGGCCGGGGCGACCGGCAGGACGAGCGCGGCGAGCAGGAACGATGACCAGAGAGTTTTCACGTTAGGGGCCTCAATTCAGGAGCTGGCAATGATTTTCTGAGCAGGAATCTGCCCTGAAAGGGTATAGTCCCCAGCACGAAAGGATCAACAGGAACCGCACGTGAACAGCAACGAGCAGATTATTCGCGACTTCATTGCCGCCTGGTCACGCCTCGACCCCGCTGAGCTGGCAGCATTTTTTACAGAGGACGGCTGCTACTTCAACATGCCAACCCAGCCGATTAAGGGGCGCGACAACGTCGAGGAGTTCATCCGCGGGTTTCTGGCCAACTGGACGGAGACCCAGTGGGACCTGCTGAACATTGCCGCTGTGGGAGACGTCGTCTACACCGAAAGGCTCGACCGTACCAAAACCACTCAGGGTGATGTGGATCTGCCCTGCTGCGGTATTTTCGAGATGGAGAACGGCAAGATCAGGGAATGGCGCGACTACTTTGATCTCAATACGTTCATGCAGGCCATGAAGGGCTGATTGCGCCCGGCATGCTCGCTGCCGTTCTGGATATACGAGGCTGGCTGGAAGCGGACCGGAACACGCCCTTTGCGGAGCGGTTGCAGCGGGATCGGAAGATTGGGCGGACGCTGACCGAGCGGTCTTCCGTCGAGCAGGTTCTGGGTTGGTGGCAGCAGGTTGGCTCCATACCCTCGGAGGTGCCAGCTTCGAGCGCGCCGGACGCCGCGCCGGACGCCGCGCCGGGAATCAGAGTTGCGCATGCGTGCACGATGAGCGGTGTGGTTCTCTTGCTGCTGGGCTTCGTCGCCGGTGTTGCCGTCAGCGGCGCGGCTTTCGCTTACGAGGGGCAGTACCCGGTCAATCTGTTCACCCTGCTCGGCGTTCTGGTAGGCCTGCCACTGCTGTTCCTGGCGGTTACCCTGCTCATGCTGCTCTGGCCGCTCCGCGGAGTGGGTGGGCTGCGATCCGCCATGGCCGGCCTCAATCTCGGGCGCTGGGTCGGCTCCTGGCTGGATCGTTCTCTGAATGTGGCTCTGTTCGCCGCGTTTCAGCCCTCGGGCCCTCAAAGCGCGTTCGCCCGCTGGCAGCTGCTGGTATTCTCTCAATGGTTCGCCATCGGCTTCTTCCTGGGCGTCCTGGTACTGGGGTTCCTGCTGGTAGCGTTTACCGACCTGGCATTCGGCTGGAGCACGACGCTGGATCTCGACGCGGAACGCGTGTTCGGCTGGGTCCGCGTGGTGTCCATGCCCTGGGCTGCCTGGCTGCCTGTTGCCACGCCAGACCTGGCGTTGGTGGAGACGTCCCGCTACTTCCGACTTGAAGACGACGGTATGCCCCTGTCCCGGGTTGCGGTGCTGGGCACCTGGTGGCCGTTCGTCCTGGCGGCGGTGGCCTGCTACGGCCTGCTGCCTCGGGTGCTTTTCCTGATGTTCTGTCACTGGCGCTTGCACCGGGCCGTTCAGCAGTTGCTGCTGGACCACCCGGAAGTCACCGCCCTGCTGGATCGTCTGAACTCGCCGCTCATATCGCTGGACGCATCGGCGGAAGACGAAGACCTTCAGGCACCGGTAGCGTCGCTGCCGGCCATGCCGGCGGCCGATCGCGATGCGGAGGGTGATGCGGTGATCATCGTCTGGAATGGCTCGGTAGCGTCCGAGACCGCGGTTAGCTGGTCCCAGCGCATGCTTGGAACGCCAGCTCGCACCAGCCTGTCGCTGGGCGTTCTCCAGGACGAGTCGGAACAGCGGGCCCTGCTGGAAACCAGCGGTGCTTCAGCGTCGAGAATTCTGCTGTTCACCAAGGGTTGGGAGCCGCCGCTGCTGGAGTTCATGGATTTTCTGGGCTTGCTTCGTGAGCACTTCGGAAGCAGCTGCTCCCTGACCATTGTGCCCCTCAACCTGCAGAAGACGGGGGTAGATGCTGCCGACCGGGAGGTCTGGAGCCAGGCGCTCGGGCGACTGCGGGATCCCCGGCTCTACGTCGTGGAAGCGGTTTCATGATTCCCACCTTTGCCGTGGTGGGGCACCCCAACAAAGGTAAGAGCAGCATCGTGGCCACGCTCGCGGAGGACGAGCGAATCCTCATCGGGCCCACGCCGGGAACCACCCGCAGCGCCCACCGCCATACCTTCAGCATCGATGACCAGCCACAGTACGTGCTGGTAGACACGCCGGGTTTTCAGCGCCCGCGGGCGGTGCTGGACTGGCTGGAGGCGCGCTCAGGCGGCGCCAGCGATCGTCAGCAGCTGGTCGCCCGGTTCGTTGAGGCGCACGCGGAAGATCCGCGCTTTCACGACGAGTGCGAGCTGCTGCGGCCGATTATCGACGGCGCCGGGATTCTCTACGTGGTGGACGGTTCCAAACCCTACGGGCCCGAATACGAGCTGGAAATGCAGGTGCTGCGCTGGACCGGGCGGCCGCGAATGGCCCTGATCAATCTCATCGGCAGCGGCGATTACGTGGAGGCCTGGCGGCAGGCCCTGGATCAATACTTTTCCATCGTGCGGGTTTTCAACGCGGTTCAGGCGGATTTTTCCCGGCGGCTGGCCTTGCTGCGTGCCTTTGCCGAGCTGGACGAAAACTGGCGGGGCGCCCTGGAGCGCGGGGTAGAGGCCCTTACCGCCGAACGCCGACGGCGTCTGGAGCGCAGCGCGGTGGAGATTGCCGATTGCCTGGTGGCATGCCTGACGGTCACGGAGAGCTCGGCCCTTGGGCAGGACGAGGCTCAGCAGCCGCTTGAAAAAAAGCTGACGCGACGGCTGCAGGATCGCATCAGACGCCGGGAGCAGGAGGCGAGGGATCGGGTTCAGAGCCTGTACCGTCATCAGGCGCTTGCGCGCGAGGAAACCGCCGCGGATCTGCTGGCAGCCGACATCTTTACCAGGGAGGGCTGGGAGCTGTTCGGGCTGTCGCGTGCTCAGCTGCTGGTGTCCGGCGCGCTCTCAGGCGCGGTGGCCGGCGGCGGGGTCGACGTGCTCCTGGGCGGCGCGTCATTGCTGCTCGGCGCTGGCATCGGTGCTCTGGTCGGCGGCGCTGGCGCCTGGTTCGGCAGCGACGAGCTGGCCAAGGTAAAAGTTCTGGGGCAGCGGCTGGGTGGCCGTGTGCTGTGGGTTGGGCCGGTCAAGGTGCCCAATTTTCCATGGGTGCTGCTGGGTCGTGCGGTCGCGCACCACGGCCTGGTGGCCGAGCAGAATCATGCCCGCCGCGAAGTCATTTCGTTGGCGCTTACGGAGTCGCAGAATTTCATGGACAGGCTGCCGGATCGGCTGCGCCGAGAGCTGGCGGGCCTGTTCCGAAAAATTTCAGGGGGAGAGGCTGACGGTGAGATCCGGCGAACGCTGGGGTTTCTGATCGCCGAAGCGTTGGCGCTGGAGGCGGATCAGGCCCCGGCTGGGGATCAGCGGCCGGGGGGCGCGGATTAGCCGACTGCGCAGGCGTCAAAACCCACCTCAGTACTCACCAGGTCAGCAGCGGTTCTTCTTGGCCTGTCCCGGCGGGCAGTGATAACCGTGTGGGTGCCCGGTATGACTTGCCGCGACCGGTGCTCTTTCGGATTGATGTTTCGGGGTCCCATCCTTTTCTGTAGCTACTGCGGCGCCGATCGCCGCGCCGGCGGCTGCACCGACGATTGCCCCTTCACGGCCGCCGAGCTCCGCGCCTACCGCACCGCCCAGAGCCCCGCCAACGCCCCCACCGATGGCCGCATCGCGAACCTGATCATCTGCGAATGCGCTGGGAACGGTCAGCGCAGCGGCGAGAAAGCCGATACGGCACAGTTTTGTCACGTTCATTGGCTGGGTGCTCCTTGGGAATTTGTCGACACCCTAAGATGACCGAACATTCCGGTCCGGGACGCGAATCTCAGTTCCGCAGATTGCTCAGGGACACGGCTACCGGATAGATCTGCGTGACCCTCGTCACATACCGATGCGCAGGCCCGTAGAAGATGTCATAGTCGCCCCATCCGCCTGGGGGACGATATGACCGAGAAAAAGGACGAAAAGCTCAACCTCGGGGATACGTTCCCCGAACTCGAGTTGAATCTAGCCGGTGGCGGGTCTTTGACGTTGCCTGCAGACCTGGATTCCCGATACGCCATCGTGCTGTTCTATCGCGGGCACTGGTGACCCTACTGCCGCCGTCTGTTAGCCGGCTACGAAAATTTGCGCAGTGAATTCGACGATGTGGATGCCGCCATCGTTGCTGGCACCGTCGACCCTGAAGATAAGACCCTTGAAGTTGCTGCAGATCTTGGCTTTCCCGTCGCTTACGGCATGACCCGCGCCGACGGGGACAGGATCGGCGCGTTCTGGGAAGAGCGTCGTGATCACATTCAGCCCAGCGAGTTCCTGCTGCGGCGGGGTGGACGGGTGATCTCTTCGACCTATTCCAGCGGCCCTGTGGGGCGGATGGATCCCGCGGACACGCTGTCTTTGCTGAGGTTTCTGGAGGACACCCGCAAGCGCAAGGAAAGCCAGAGCGGCCAGCCCGCTAAGTAGAATTAGCGCTTAACTGGTCTGACCAAAGGTGTTAAAGATAGCCATATGCCATGGCTATTTTTGATGCTGGGCGTTTTGCTCACAGCGGCGGCGGGCGCAGCCACAACGGCCGGCACGGCGGCTGCATCCGCGGCCGCGCCGGCGTTTAAAGGCGACATTCTGGTGAACGACGGGTCGGGCGAAGCCTGGCGGCTGACACGCATCGATCCGGAGCGAAACCCCATACGTATTGACGGTCGGCTGGACGAGCCGGTGTGGCGGTCCGTTGCCGCACAGGCCGGTTTCCGGGTGCTGATCCCGGACACCCTGCAGGAACCCGCCCACGAGACCTACCTGCGCCTTGCCTATGACGACAAGGGGCTCTACGTCGCGGCCGATATGCGCCAGCCGGAGGAAACCCTCATCGCGCGCCTGTCCGGCCGAGACATCTATATGTCGAGCCGGGACGGCATGGGGATCACCCTCGACACCTCGGGAGAGGGTCGCTATGGATTCTGGTTCAGCGTGAACCTGGGCGATTCTGTTTCTGACGGCACCGTACTGCCGGAGCGCAAATATTCGCGTGACTGGGACGGCCCATGGCGAGGTCGCAGCCAGACCACCGACACGGGCTGGACCGCCGAGCTCTTCATTCCCTGGAGCACCGTGTCCATGCCCGCGGCGGGCGAGGTACGTCACATGGGCGTCTACGTCTCGCGTACCGTTGCCTACAGGAAAGAGCGCTGGGGTTGGCCAGCCCTGCCGGAGACGCAGCCCAGATTCATGTCGTCGCTGCAGCAGTTCGAGATGAGCGATGTGGCGCCTCGTCAGCAGTACAACATCTATCCCTACGTCTCCGCCGGACGCGACTGGATGGAGCCTGAGAATCGGGTCAGGGCCGGCGGGGACCTGTTCTGGCGGCCGTCTTCGAACTTTCAGCTGCTGGCGACGATCAACCCTGACTTCGGCAACGTGGAATCTGACGACGTGGTGGTCAATCTGTCTGCCACGGAGACCTTTTTTCCGGAGAAACGGCTGTTCTTTCTGGAGGGCCAGGAGGTCTTCATCGCAACGCCCAGAGCGGATACTCGTGGTCGTGGCGTGGGTAACAGAGGCGCACCCTACACCATGCTGAACACCCGGCGCATCGGCGGCCAGCCCCGGGAACCCCTGGTCGACTCGGAGCAGGAAGTTCTAGAGAGAAATCTGGTTCAGCCCACGGAGCTCTACGGGGCGGCCAAAACCACGGGCCAGCTGGGAAACTTTCGCTACGGGGTACTCGGTGCCTTTGAGAAGGATGCGAAATTCTATGTCGTTGAAGACGGGGGCACCTCGCGCATCCAGCAGAACGGCAACAACTACGGCGTCGCCCGATTGCTCTATGAGAATAACCGGGGCGGTGGTTATCGGGCCCTTGGATTCCTTTCCACCGCGACGCTCAACCCCGAACGCGATGCTTACGCTGCCGGCGTGGACTGGCACTACTTCACCCGCAGCGGGAAGTTGAAAATCGACGGTCAGGTCATGACCTCGGACATTAAAGACGAGCTGTCGGAGTTAGACGACCTGGGGCGGGGCTACGGGGGCTTCGTGGATTTCGAGTACACCTACCGTCAGGGCGTGGTACAGAGGGTAGGTCTCGAGTACTTCGACGAGCATTTCGACGTCAACGATCTCGGCTTTCTGGCCCGCAACGATGAGTACCGGATCCGCAGCTCGTTCAGCGTGACGACGTCGGATCATTCGTGGGCTCGAGACAATCAGTTCGATGTCAGAGGCTTTCTGCAGAACAACGTTTCTCACAACCGCTTTACCGGCGGCGGCATCTTCTTTTCGGACCGCGCCACCTTCGACGACCTGACGTCGGTTACCGTGCGCCTTAATCACTTTTTCCCGATCTACGATGATCTCAACAGCTTCGACAACGGGACCTTTCGGATCGAAGAGCGCACGGACTTCCGTTTGAACTGGCAATCGGACAGCACCAGAAAGTTCAGCTTCGGCTTCGGCGGCGGCATCAAGGACGAAGATCTCGGCGGTGACACCTACATCGGCGAGGTGAATTTCAACTGGCGCCCCGATGACCGGCTAAATTTGACCCTGGGCATCGTTTACCAGAACCGTGAAGACTGGCTGCTGCATATCGACGACGATGACGGCATCAGAAACGACAGACTCATGGTCACCTATGACGCCGAGCAGTGGCAGCCGAAGCTTTCCATCGACTACTTCCTGAGCGCCCGCCAGCAGTTCCGCGTTTCCATGCAGTGGGTGGGCATCAGGGCGCAGGAGGACGATTTCTATCTGATTCCCGACCGCCCGGGAAACCTCATTCCCATCGACAAGCCAAGCGGCCCGGGCGCCCCGCCGAGCTATGATTTCTCCGTCTCCCAGTACAGCTTTCAGGCGCGATATCGCTGGGAGATCGCGCCGCTGTCCGACCTCTTCGTGGTCTACACGAGGCAGGCCGATCTCGGTGCTGCGCTTCGTGACGACAGCTTCTCCGACGTGTTCCGGAACTCCTGGAAAGAGCCCCTGACGAATTTTCTCATATTCAAGATCCGCTACCGCCTGGGCTCCTGAGCGCGCGGTCATCGCTTGGTTGCCGCGAAGAGGCCGGGTCGTCAGCCCGGCCTCCGGTGGCGCGGTTTCAATCTTCAGTTTCAATCTTCAAGGGGCTCCGGCGGTTCGTTGCCGTACTTCACCAGAACGACCGGCTCATCGGGCTCTTCCGGATCGACTTCGAGTATCAATCCCACCCCGGGCAGATAGATTTTGTTTTCCTCGGCGTCTCCCCAGGCAACCTCCTGACGGAAGAAGTCGCCAACACGGGGGTGAAGGGCAACAGCACGCCGGCTTTGGCGCCGTCGCGTGCGTGCTTCCAGGACCCTTCGATGTCCACGAGTTCGGGTTCCTCCGGAACGTCCCCTTCGAAGACCTCGAAGTTCTCGGAAATCTCACCGCAGTAGTAGACGTCCCCTTCCTTTTTCTGGGCATACCAGTCGTTGGTAATCTCTACGGCTTCGCCGTCCACCTCCGCGGTATCGATGACCACGATGCAGGTGATGCCGTCGATGAGCTTGGTCTGATTGGTCACTTCCACGGTGATTCTTTCCGTGACCTCGACTTCGCTGCCGTCGTCTTCTTCCTCAGTGAAGGTGCCTTCGTACACCCAGTAATTGCCGGGGATCAGCGGAAAGTAGGGGTTGGGCACCGGGTCGCCGTCCATCCCCCGACCGATCAGCAGAGGGTTCACGAAATGTTCCGCGTACTCCTCTCCGAATTCCGGCTGGTAGGGCGCTTCGCCGATCTCCCCGCAAAGCTCCAGGCGCGCTTTGTACACGTCTTGGCAGTCGCGCAGTTCCTGCTTTACCGCTTTGTAGGCCTGGGTTTTGCACCGATTGGACCTTTTGTCGTTCATGCAGATGGCCACCGCTTCCAGCAGGTCGTCTTTGGTGTCGTAGTAGCAGGCGGCTTTGAGCACGCTGGCCGTATTACTGCAGATGGGCCTTTCTTCGTGCCTCCCGCCACTTGCCAGCGACTGGGCGGTCAGCATCACAAGCAGTGATGTGCCGATCATCTTGGGAATCTTCTGGATATTGCTGAGGGCTTACATGATTTCTCCTTTTATTACCGAGCATGCGCAGAGGTAGAGGCCCGGTGCCTCGAAATTCTGTCGTTGCATCGACACTCGCTTTTTGTGGTTCTACGGACAGGATTCGCCTGCCATCCCACAGGATGCTGGGCGCGACAGAAAATCAGGGAATCGTGCCTCTATACTGGCGAAAGAAACTGAAATGGGCGGCGAGAAACCGCGGATGCCGGCAGAAAATTCGGATCAAGGGGGGCAACTGCAGATTGCCCGCGACAGGCGGCTGGCTCGGCGCGTACTTAAAGGCGACGAGCGGGCGATCAAGGCTTTCTGCGATGAGTATCTGCCAAAGCTTTATCGATTCGCCTTGGCTCGACTGCCCACCGAGCAGGATGCCGATGACGTGGTGCAGATCGTGCTTAGTAACGCTGCACGCCGGATGGAGACTTACCGGGGCGAAGCGCCCCTGCTGGGGTGGCTCTATCAGATCTGCCGGCGCGAGATTTCCAAGCATCTGGAGGCGGCGGCACGGCATGGAATGGTGGTTAGTTTTGAGCAGGATGCGGCAACCGAGAGAGCGGTGGGGTCGTACAGCGCGCCTGCGTCAGATGAACCCGAGACGGTGTCTGGAAGCGAGCAGTTCGCCGCTCAGGTGCACGCCGCGCTGGATCAGCTGCCCGAAAACTATGCCCGGGCACTGGAGATGAAATACGTGGATGGATACAGCTCGAAAGAGATCGCGCAAAGCATGATGCTGGCGGACGCTGCGGTGCAGTCGCTGCTGGCGCGCGCCAGACGCGCCTTTCGGCAGCTTTACGATGCGGCGGCCTTTGGTCTGGAAAAGCAGGATGGAGAACGGACAAAGGCACCGAGGAGGTACAGATGATCGATCGGGAGAATCCGCATGATCGGGTCACCGATGTCGAGGAAGAGCGCCGGCTGGCAGAAACACTGGCACGCGCCGGCCGTCGAACGGCCCCCTCGGAGGCTCAGCTGGAGCGGTGGTCCGAACAGTTCCGTGAGACCCTTGCGGACGCTCGCGCAGAAAAGCGGCGCCGCTGGCGGGCTCGCGCGGCGGGGATAGCCGCATCCGTCGCTGGGGTGGTGCTGGTCCTGTTCATGATTCGGGAGCCGGTTCCTCCGGTTGCCGCTGGCATTGCCGATGTTCAGGTAGTCTTTGGCGGGAACAGGGTGGACGATTCCCAGGGTACAGGTCGCAGCCTTGTGGCTGGTGACCGATTGAACGTCGGAGATCGGCTGCATACCGGCCTGCGCGGCGGTCTGGGTATGAAATACCGGGGCGCGGATGTCCGGTTTGGCAGGGACACGGAGGTGGTTGTGCATGCCACCCGGCTGGAGCTGGTCAGCGGCACCATCTATGTCGACACCGGCGCGGCGGGCTCTGAGCAGACCGACGTTGTGGTGGCCACGCGTTTGGGTTCGGTAACTCATCTTGGAACCCAGTACCTGGTTCAGCTGGATTCGGACCAGCTCGTGAGCGCCGTGCGCGAAGGTCAGATCATCTTCCGCTCGGAACAGCAGAAGCGACAGCTGTCCGCAGACGCTGCGACCGCGGGGCAAATACGGGTTTCCGATGACGGTAGCATTACCGAGAGTCGTAAGCCCCGCAGCGGCGAGCTCTGGGATTGGGCAGTTGAGATTTCTCCGGGAATTTCGCTGGCTGGACGTTCGCCGGACGAAGTGCTGAACTGGGCTGCCAGGGAGTCGGGCCGGACGCTGACGTATGTGGACGAAAAGGTGGCCGCCGTTGCCCGTGAAGGGCGATTGTCGGGTGCCGACGCGAAGATTTCGAGCGCCAAGGCCCTTGCCGCGGTGGAAGCCGCTACCCGTCTGCATTTTCTTCCCTCCGACTCTGACACGCTGCTGGTCGGTTTGGGCAAGCTCTGATTTCCCGCAGTCGGTTCGGTGTCAAAAGGTAATCAGAATGCCGGCCGAGGGTATCAGCGGCAGCAGCAGGTCGGACGTCTGCTCGAAAGTGTAGACGCCATCTTCTTCTGTCGCGTCCCAGTCCACCCCGGCAACGTTGTTTCGATCGAGCACGTTGGTTACGTCGGCGAACAGCGTGACAGCCGCGCGAGGGAACTGCCAGGTTCTGCTGGCGCTGAGGTCGATGGAAAAGTACTCCCGCAGCTCGGTATTGCCGATGACGTCTTCCACGGACAGGGTATCCCCCTCCGGTACCTCTGCTGGCGGTGTGCCGCCGTGCCATCCGGAATGCCAGGTCACCGCCGCCGCGAGGCTGAAGGTCTCCCTCTGCCAGGCAAGCATGGTCACCACGGTGTTGCGCTGAGACCAGCGTCGGGTAACCCAGTTGTCGCCGAAGCGGTCTTTCGCGTTCATGTAGCCGTAACGCACCACCGCCGAAAGGCCATCGGTGAGCTGCTTGCGGATCTCCACGTCCACCCCTCGTGCCCTTGCCCGGTTCGGATCGAGTGCGACCCGGTCTGCTTCCAGCTCGGGGATCATGACGAAGGGATTGAACATGTTCTCGTAGCGCAGCTTGGTCTGCTCGTAGTCTTTCCGATACAGGTCCACTCGCAGCTCCCAACCCTGTCCAATGAGCCATTCGAGGCCGAATATGAAGTGATCTGAACGCTGGGGTTTGGAGAAGGTCGCTCGGCCATCGGCGGCGGGCAGCTCGTGAATGGCTTCCGGCTGATGATATCGGCCCACGTCCGCTCGCAGGGTCAGCGCCTCTGTGGGTTCGTATCTCAGGCCCAGCCGCGGTGAGGCGTGGTCCGTGGATCCGAAGTCGTAGTAGTCCTGCACGTCCCAGCGTATGCCGGGCAGCACGTATAGACCCTCCAGAATCCTGAACTCGCCGGCCCAGTAAGCGCCGCCCGACCAGCCGCTGGGGTTGGTCTCTATGTCGAAGCTCTGAAAAGGCGTCCCGTACAGCAGCTCGCCGAGATCTCCCCGATCCGCGATCGACGCTGAGTCATAACGGCTTTTCGCCCACGATGCTTCGATGCCGAATTCCATCAGGGTTTCTCTCTGCTCGTACGAGAAATCGGTGCGCAGGTCGTATTTTCTGACGTTCTGGTCGTAGTCCAGAAATCCCGCTATCTCGTCCTCCTCTTCCAGCGGATCCCGCAGCTTTCTGTTCCGGTCTGACCACGACAGCGTTAACAAGCTCTGGTTGCTGATGCGGTCTGTCAGCCGGTGGTCCAGGCGAAACCATAGATATCGGTTGTCGACTCGGGATTCCGCCGTTTGCGTGTCGTCTCTGACGGATATGTCGTCTCGGGTAATCAGCGTGCCAGCGGCCAGGTCCGTGTCGGGGCTGATCTGATGGCTGAGCTGGCCGTAGCCGTCATAGTACTTAGGAGTGCCAACCCGGCTGTTCAGCTGGTTCACCAGATACTTGAGGTTGCCATGACGCAGCGATGCAATATAGCGGGTCTGGCCCTCGTTGAGCCGGCCGCTGGTGTTCGCGAAGACCGATATTGCCGTTAGTCCCAGCTCGGTACGCTCAACGTTTTCTCTCTCGCGCGTGGAGATGTCCATCACACCGCTCATGCGGTTGCCGTATCTCGCCGGGAAACCGCCCGTGTAGACGTCCACGGCGTCAACGGTCCTGTCGTCCACCACGCTGAAGAAGTTCTGGAAGTCCGCCAGATGGTAAGAATCGAACAACTCAACTCCATCCACCCGCACCAGTATCTCGTCCGCCAGGCCGCCGCGTATCTTCGGCTTTGCAGACACGCCCACGGAGGACATGCCGGGCAGTCGAGTGGCTACCCGCATGGCGTCGCCGCCAAGGCTGGGCGTTAGCTGCATTTCCTCGCTGGAGAGAGTGTTTACGGAGCCGGATTTCGAGTGCTTACCCAGCTGATGTCGGGTACCGGTCACAATGATGGTTTCCAGGGCGGGAGTTTCTTCGCGCGACTGTATCGACGGTGCCGGTTGGGCCTGATTCTCCACTTGCTGAGCAAGCGGGGTGATGAGGTAGATCTCCCCCTGGCGCTGCAGTTCTAGACCCACCTTTGGAAGTGCAGCTCTGAGCGCCGTCAGGTTGATTGCTGGCATATCGATTCGGGTCTCGGGTCCTACCACGTCGGTGCTGAAGACGATGGGATAGCCTTCCGCCACCAGCTGATCCAACACGGTTTTAAGCAACAGGGAGTCGGCGTTCGCCGGGGTGCTCGCGAAGGCAAGGGTGAAAAATAGAGTGAGGGCGGCCCGCTTATCTAGCGTCATGAGCCCATTATAGGGCTCAGTCGGTCAACAGATCGCGCAGCGCGCTGTCCAGCGTTGGAAAGCGAAAATCATATCCCGCCTCCAGCAGCCGGGCGGGGATGGCCTGCTGCCCGTCACAGACCAGGGTCGCCTGCTCGCCAAGCGCGGCGGTCATGACGAAGCGGGGCACGGGGAGCAGAGCGGGGCGCCGCATGATCCTGCCAACGGTTCGGGCGAAGCTCGCATTGCGAACCGGGTGCGGGGCGGTGACGTGAACGGGCCCGGAGATGTCGCTGTCGATGGTAAAACGGATCGCGTTTACGGCATCCTCGATGTGTATCCAGGACAGCCACTGCTTGCCGCTGCCGATGGGTCCGCCGGCGAACAGGCGGAAGGGGAGCAGCATCTGCGGCAGCGCCCCGCCGGCCAGATCGAGCACGACGCCGAAGCGGAGTATCGCGCTGCGGATCGTCAGGTTCTTCATCGGTTCTTCCCAGGCGACCGCCAGGCAGGCGAGAAAGTCCTGGCCTGCGGGCGCGGTCTCATCCACGGCCGCATCGCCGGTTCCCGCGTAGCCCACTCCCGACGCTTGAACGAATACGTCGGGTGGCGAGTCCAGCTCTGCGATGGCGGCTACCAGCGTTTCTGTCGGTTGCGTTCGGCTGTTTGTCAGGACCCGCTTGCGATCATCGGTCCAGCGCGGTCCGGCGATGCTTTCGCCGCAGAGATTCACCACCGCCCGGGCACCCGACAGCGCATCTCGCACCGTTCCGGTGGCTGGCGCGCCCGGTTCCCAGGTCAGGTACTGAACATCTCCGGAGCCCGGCCCTCTCTGACTCCGGGTGAGAGCCACGACTTCGAATCCGTCCGCGACCAGGGTCTGACAGAGCCGTTGGCCTATGAAACCGGTACCGCCGGCGACTACGATGCGCTGGCCGTTGTTACTCTTGCCGGATGCAGTCGTGGGCTGGCTGCTCATGCGGCCTCCGTGTGCTTCGCGATGAATTGATCCGCCAGCGTGAAGATCTCCGGACGCTTGCGGGCAACCCGATTGAGGTTCGCCACCATAGGGGCCAGCCGATGGTTGGCGCGAAGCGTCTGCGCGTGGTTGGCAACGAAGCGCCACAGCAGGCCGTCCATCACGTCGCACCACTCCCCGCGCTTGAAGTCGCCCATCTTAAGTACGTAGTTTGACCCGCAGATGTAGGGCTTGGTTGTGAAGATGCCGCCCTCGCTGGTGAGCCCCATGCCGAACACGTTGGGCACCATCACCCAGTCGTAGGCGTCCACGAACATCTCCATGAACCAGCGATAGACCTCCTGAGGCTGAATGCCGGCCAGGTTCATCAGGTTGGCGGCGACCATCAGTCGCTCGATGTGGTGTGCCCAGCCCAGCTTTAGGGTTTTGCGGATCACGTGATCCAGCGGCGAGATTCCGGTGCTGCCCTCGTACCAGGCGTCGGTGAGCTTGCGGTCCGCATTCCAGATGTTGCGGCTCTGCATGGGCTCGTAGTAGTGATGAAACACGCCGCGGACGAACTCGCGCCAGCCGATGATTTGCCGGATGAACCCCTCCAGGCTGTTCACTGGCACGCTATTGCTGCCCGCGTATTCAAGCGCGCGTTCGACCACCTGCTCCGGCGTCAGCAGTCCTACGTTCATCAGCGGCGCAAGACCGCTGTGGTAGACGAAGGGCGAGCGTTCGGTCAGGGCGTCCTCGTAGGCACCGAAGTTCCAGAACCGGGTTGCCAGAAAATCTTCCAGCCAGGTCTCCGCGTCGGCGTGGGTAGTGGGTAGCCAGAAGTCTTCCAGGCTGCCGGGATGGGAGGCGAAACGGGCTTCCACCAGACGCTTTGCTGCCGGCACCGTGTCCGGCTGACTGAGGAAAGGAGGGTCTTCCGGGTGAAGATCGCGGGGCAGTTTGGCCCGATTGTCCTGGTCGTAGCTCCAGCGACCGCCTATCGGCTGCCCCTCGGGCGTCATCAGAATATCCCGGCGAACCCGCTGCGCTTTGTAGAATGGCAGCAGCTTGGGCGTCTGGTGCTCATCAAGGTGCTCTGAAAAGTCTGCCAGCCTGTTGAGGAACATGGGCGTCTGCACCACCTCCAGCTTCAGCGCGTGCTGCCGGGCGTAACGTTGGATGGCGGTGGTCAGATCCGGGCTCTCCAGCTCGAAGTGGCACAGGGTGTCGGCGCCGGTTTCTGCCGCCAGCTCGCTGACCGCGCTGCGCCAGTTCCGCTTGTCGTCGAGGCGGAAGTGGCTCACTCGGAAGCCGTGGTCCCGTAGCAGCTGTGCGTAGTTGGCCATGGCCGCGAGAACGAATACCAGCTTCTGCTTGTGGTAGGCGTATTTGGTGCAGAAGTGCTCGTCCTCCACCAGGAGGACATGGGCATCTTTGAATCCGGCGAGATATCTGGGGTGGAATAGTTGATTGCCGAAGCTGAGAAATAGCTTGCTCATTGTTCTAGCCTTTTTTGCGAATTGCGAGATGTGTTGCTCACGGCTGCATGTCCGTTCGCGTACCTGTTTAATCGTTCGCCCTTTTACCTGCTCACCCTTCTACCCGCTTACCTTTTATTCACTTATCTTTCAATCACCTACCAGGGCAGCTCGTGGCCGTCCCAGTGGAAAAACTTTCCGGAGTCCTCGGCCTCGAGGGAGTCGATGACCCTGAGGATGTGCGTCGCGCTCTCTTCCGGCGGTCGATTTTTATGGCGTTTGACAAAGGGCGCCGAGAGCGCGGTGAGCGTGGTGCCCGGGTGAATGGCTACCACCACCGGGCTGTTACGCCACCGGTCGAACTCTATAGCCACGTTGCGCAGCCCCATGTTCAAGGCGGCCTTGCTCATGCGGTAGCTGTACCAGCCGCCCAGTTGGTTGTCGCCGATGCTCCCGACCATGGCCGACAGGGTCACGGCAACCGCGCCTTCGTCGTGGCGTAGCAGCGGCGCGAACGCCTGCAGCGCAGCGAGGGGCGCAAACGCGTTGACGCGCATGCAGCGCTCCAGGTTGTCCAGCTTCAGCTCGGCCAGGGCTTTCTCCGGTTTGAACTCAGGGTCGGCATCGCCGCCGTGCAGGGTGCCGGTGCAGTTGATTAGCAGGTGTACCCGATCATGGGTGTCGCCGATGCGACCGGCCGCACTTCGCAGTTCTGCCTGATCAGCGGTGTCTGTCTGGAGCCACCGGATTCCGGTTTCGCGCCCGTCCGGCAACGGCGTGGCTGGTTTTTGTCGAGACAGTGCCAGCACGGTGCCGATTTCCGGTCGTTGCGAGAGAAGCTTGGTGAGCGCGCCGCCCAGTCCCCCCGAAGCGCCAATGACCACAGCGGTTTTGGGCGTCGGGGGCGATTTTTTTGGTTCAGAATCATTCATGGCCGTATTTGTACACTAATTGTAGTAGACAAACAATGTACAAGTCGTTATCTTTGTTTCTGCCGGATCAAGCAGTACCGGCATCTTAAAGGTCGGCGGGCCTGGTTCCTCTCCCTCTCTCCCCTCCCCCCAGGTCCGCCGGCTTCCCCCCAAGTTGCCCGACAGGGGTCCTCGCAAGGGCGGGTTAGAGGTCGATGTTTTCTTCCCCGGCAACGATTCCCATCGCATCTTCCACCAGCGCGCGGGCTCGCGCGACGACGTCGTACACCTCTCGATGCATCTCGGCGTCTGCGGGTGACTCGGTTTCACATTCAAGAGAGTAGTCCTCGAAGGCGCTGAGGTCGCGCACCAGATCGGCGAGGTGCCGCGGGCATTCACACTGCACCTGGGTAGCCATATTGCTCATGGTCAGCAGCTGTTCAGGGGTGTACTGACGCTGACGGTAGTCCAGCCGCGGCGGGGCCGCATACCCCGAAGCGGCTAAGGGGGCTGGCTGTGGGGTGGCTTGCAGGTCTGCTGCCTGCAGGGGCGCCCTGACGGCTCGAATGCCCAGCGTCTGCAGCTGTTCCAGCATGCGAACCGGCGCGAACCGGTAAACGACCATCATCTGGCTTTGCGATGCCAGTCGGCGCAGCTGTTTGATGGTTGTCAGGTCGGCCCGCAACAGGGTGGGGAATTCGACGACGATCAGATCGACGGGGTGCGTTGCTAGCCAGCTTTCCGCTTCAGCCAGCCTGGGGGTGACGGCGACCTCGGGAATGCCCAGCTTCGCCAGGGCGTCTCTCAGGCTGTCGCCTTCGCTGAGCACGGCGAGCGCCGTTTGCGGCAGGTTTCCTGAAACCTCGGCTTTCGGCATCAGGGCCTGCAAACGGGACTGAAGCTCGCCCATGCTGAGATTGGCCACGTTGCTCACGGCCTGGCCGCTGTCCACCAGACGGCGTATCAGAATCAGCCGGTCGATGTCCTGCTGGCTGTATTTGCGCAGGTTGGCCTCGTCCCGGGCTGGCGTAACCGCCCCGTAGCGCCGCTCCCAGATGCGAATCTTCTCACGGGATACGCCGGTCAGGCGGGAGGCGGCGCCGATGTTGTATCGGGGGGAATTGGCTTCCGGCATGACATACTCGCAGTATCGGGGAAGGGTGTAGTATACAAACCCTGTACAATTTTCGGCTAGTCCTCTGAGCCGACGGCGCTCGTTCGCCGCGAAGCCCGCCGAGGGCTTAAACTGCTCGCTCTTTCAACGGCCGATGCTTCTCAATGACCCAGACCACTGCCTCCAGCAGGCTCTCAGAGCTGATCGCGCTGCTCGACCTCGAGCGCATCGAGAAAAATCTTTTTCGCGCATATCACCCAACGGAACGTACGGGAAGGCTCTACGGCGGTCAGATCATGGCTCAGGCCATGATGGCGGCCATTCGAACGGTTACGGACGATCGTTTACCTCACTCGCTGCACGGCTATTTCCTGCGGCCGGGAGATCCGTCCGTGCCGGCCCTGATAGACGTCGAGCGCATACGTGACGGGCGCTCCTTCACCACCCGCCGCGTCGTGGTCATTCAGCACGGTCAGGCGATTTTCAACATGGATGCGTCCTTCCAGATCCTGGAGTCCGGGTTGGAACACCAGGACGAGATGCCGGCCATGGTACCCCCGCCGGAGAGCAAGATACCCCGGGAGCTCAAGGAGCCGCCCTTTCTGGAATGGCGGATGGAGCACAAGGCGTTTCAGGAGGAGAGCCCGCAGCAGCCCAGGCAGCATATCTGGTTCCGCTGCAACGGCACGGTACCCGACGATCGGGCCGTTCACGCCTGCCTGCTGGTGTATGAATCCGATAACGCGCTGCTTTCCACCGCGCGGCTGCCCCACCGGGGGTCTTTCAGGCGGGAACAGATGCAGATGGCCAGCCTGGATCACGCCATGTGGTTTCATCATCCGGCGTTAGCGGACTGGCGGGTAGACGACTGGTTGCTCTATGCGCTGGACAGCCCCTCATCCGCGGCGGCGCGGGGATACAACCGCGGCGAGATCTTTACCGAGGACGGGCGGCTGATTGCCAGCACCATGCAGGAAGGCCTGATGCGCAAGCGCTGAGAGTCAGCGGCGTTTCTTGCCGGCCCTTCCGGATCGCTTCGGCTTGAAGTCTCCGGCTTCCTGCCGCGCGTGCTGGGTTCGCGCCGGCCGGTAAGCGCCTTTGCGCCGGCTGCCTTGCCGGTCATCCTTGCGGGTGCCCCCGGTCCCTGCCGGCTGAAAGCTCGGCACCAGATGCCGTTTGCCGTTGCCGATCAGGTCCGCGCGGCCCATCCGCCGCAGCGCGTCGCGCAGCAGGGGCCAGTTGTTGGCGTCGTGATAGCGCAGGAAGGCCTTGTGCAGGCGCCGTACCTTCAAGCCTCTGGGAATGTGCACCCGCTCGCTGTGCCGGGTGACCTTGCGCAGCGGGTTCACGCCGCTGTGGTACATGGCTGCGGCGGTGGACATGGGCGAAGGCAGAAACGCCTGCACCTGGTCGGCGCGAAAGCCGTTCTCTTTCAGCCACAGCGCCAGCTCCAGCATGTCCTGGTCGGTGGTTCCCGGATGCGCGGCGATGAAGTAGGGGATCAGGTACTGCTCTTTGCCGGCTTCTCTGGAATAGCGGTCGAAGAGCTCCTTGAACCGGTAGTAGGTGTCCATGCCCGGCTTCATCATCTTGGACAGCGGACCATCGGTCAGCGCTTCCGGGGCGATCTTCAGGTAGCCGCCGGTGTGATGCTGGGCCAGTTCCCTGACGTACTCGGGAGATTCGATGGCCAGGTCGTAACGGACGCCGGAAGCGATGAGCACTTTCTTGATCCCGGGCAGCGCCCGCGCTTTGCGGTACAGCGAGATCAGCGGCGAATGGTCCGTGTTCAGGTTCGGGCAGACGCCGGGATAGACGCAGGATGGCCGCCGGCATGCAGATTCTATCTTCGGGCTCTTGCAGTGCAGCCGGTACATGTTGGCGGTGGGACCGCCCAGGTCCGAGATGACGCCGGTGAACCCGGGGACCTCGTCGCGGATGGTTTCGATCTCCCGCAGGATGGACGGTTCCGACCGGCTCTGGATGATGCGCCCTTCGTGCTCGGTGATGGAGCAGAAGGTGCAGCCGCCGAAGCAGCCGCGCTGTATGGCGATGGAGAAGCGGATCATCTCGTAGGCGGGGATCCGGGCGTCGCCGTAGGTCGGGTGGGGTCGGCGGGTGAATGGCAGCTCGTACAGGGCGTCCATTTCCGGCGTGGTGAGTGGCACGGGGGGCGGGTTCAGCCACAGATCCCGGTTGCCATGCCGCTGCACCAGCGCCCGCGCGTTGCCGGGATTCGACTCCAGATGCAGGATGCGCGAAGCGTGGGCGTAGAGGATGGGGTCCCCGCTGACCGACTCGTAGCCCGGCAGACGGATCACGCTGCGGCTGCGATCCTCGGCTTTCACGTTTCTGACGAAACGCACCACCTGAACCTCATCGGGCGCTGCTGCATTCGGGCCGGCCTCCCGGGTCCCGCCAGGGGGGCCGTTTGTCTCGCCAACGCCCTCCATGGCGTAGGGATCTTCCGGGGGATTCAGCGAACCCGGGGTATCCAGATGGGTGGAATCGATCTCGACCCAGCCGTCCGGCAGCCGATTGCGGATGAAGGCGGTACCCCGTATGTCGGTGATCTCCTGGATGGTCTCGCCGCCGGCCACTCGATGGGCGATCTCCGCCAGCGCCCGCTCCGCATTGCCGTACAGCAGCAGGTCCGCTTTGGCGTCCAGCAGGACGGAGCGGCGTACTTTCTCCGACCAGTAGTCGTAGTGGGCGATGCGTCTGAGGCTCGCCTCGATGCCGCCGAGGACGATGGGGACGCTGCCGTAGGCTTCCCGCAGCCGCTGGCTGTAGACGATGACGCTGCGGTCCGGCCGCATGCCGCCAGCGCCGTCGGGGGTGTACGCATCGTCGCGGCGAATCTTCCGGTCTGACGTGTAGCGGTTGACCATGGAGTCCATGTTGCCGCTGGTGACGCCGAAGAACAGATTTGGCGGGCCCAGGGCTTCGAAGGCTTCGCTGCTGCGCCAGTCCGGCTGCGCGATGATGCCGACCCGAAAGCCCTGAGCTTCGAGAAAACGGCCGACGATGGCCATGCCGAAGCTGGGGTGATCCACGTAGGCGTCGCCGGTGACGATGATGATGTCGCAGCTGTCCCAGCCCAGGTCGTCCATTTCGGCACGGGACATGGGCAGCACGGGTGCCGGGGTCAGGCGATGCGCCCAGTAGCGGCGGTAGCCGAAGATCGGGTCGGCTCTGGTGCCCGGCCGGGAACCGGCTGCGGCCGCTGGCTTTGCTTCTTCCATGCGCGTGGATTTAATCTACATACTCAGGAGATCACAAGGGCGGGGGAGAAACGTGGCGGAATCGCAGCAAGATGGGCAACTGCCCTCGGGTGTACGCCTCACAGCGCTGGACCCGGACTTCCGGGAAGACCCCTACGCGGTGCTGGTGGAGCTGCGTCGTCGCGCGCCCACGCACTTCGACAGCGAGCTGGTGCGCCTGGTGGTGACGGATCATGACCGGGTGCACGACATTCTGCGGCACAAGGAGATGTGGTCGGATCCCCGCAAGGGCAACCCGGAATCGTTTTCCCAGTTTCTGCTGCCCCCCGAAGGGGAAGAACCCTCCATGCTGCTCATGGACGATCCGGATCACAAGCGTCTGCGGTCGTTGGTCAGCGGCTCTTTCACGCCCAGGGCGGTGGAAGCCTGGCGGCCGCGCATCCGTGCCGTGGTCGCAAAGGTGCTGGCCGGGCTGGAGGGCGGCGAGTTCGATCTCATCGCCGAGTTTGCTGGCCCGGTGCCCACGGTGGTGATCGCCGAGATGCTGGGGATCGATCCCGCCATGCAGAATGATTTCAAGCGCTGGTCCGACACCTCGGTCAAGGTGGCTTTCAATCCGTTTCCCGGCGAGGAGGAAAAGGCTCGAGCCGTGCTTGCCCGGCAGGCGCTGAACGATTTTTTTCATGCCGAGATCGGACGGCGGCGTCTGGCTCCCGGAGACGATCTCATCAGCGACATGCTGCGGGCGGACGAGGCGGGCGAACGACTCTCTGAGAAAGAGATCGTCACCCAGTGCAATCTTCTGCTCATTGCCGGCAACGTCACCACCACCGATCTCATCGGCAACGGGGTCAAGGCGCTGCTGGAAAACCCCGATCAGCTGCGCAGGCTGATGTCTGATCCGGGACTGCTGGAAAATGCCGTCGAGGAAATGCTGCGCTTCGATTCTCCCGTGGTGACCTCCGGGCGCATCGCGCACCAGGATATGGACATCGACGGCTGTCCGGTGCATCAGGGAGACAGCGTGACGGTTTCCCTGGCCGCCGCCAATCACGACCCGAAGGTTTATCCGGACCCGGAGCGCTTCGACATTGAGCGCGCGGATACCCACCATCACGCCTTCGGCGGCGGCCGTCACCACTGCCTCGGGGCGCCGCTGGCCCGGGTCGAGGCTCAGGAAGCCATTGCCGGCCTGTTTCGGAAATTTCCGAAGCTCCGGCTATCGGAACGCGGGCATACCTACGCGGCGGTGCCGAGTTTCCGGGGCATGCAGAGCTTCTGGGTGTGCGCGTGATGAGAAACTCTGTCAGTTTTTGCTGCGCTTTGCTGGTCCTGATCGCCGGCGGCTGCGCCACCGACCCCTCGGTAGAGGTATTTCTCATCGGCATGACGCCGGTGGAGTCGAGCATGTTCGAGCAGCGCATGCGCCTGGATCTGCGGGTGCAGAATGCGGGTGACGACGAGCTGCGGGCCACCGGCGTCGCGGTGACCCTCGACGTCAACGATTCCCGGCTCGCCAAGGGGGTGGATAATCAGCCCTTCACGGTGCCGCGGCTGGGGGACGCCACCACCAGCGCGGTGGTGAGCACCAGTCTTTTCGACATGGCCAGGCAGCTGCTCGGCCTTCCCGGTCGGGAATCCTTCAGCTACAGGCTGGAAGGCAAAATCTATCTGGAGAACCGGGTCCGCGCCAGGCGCTTCAGTCGCAGCGGCGAGCTGACCAGGGAGCAGCTGGGGCGACTGTCCGGCAGCGGCGGCGAGCGCCCGGCGCCGCTTAAACTGGAGTAGACGTTGATCCTGGTGGACGCGCGCTGAATTCGTACCGGGCCGGTAGCCGACGGCGCCGCTACTCCGGTCCAGGCCTGCCGCGCAGTTTCTTCTGCACGCTGCGCAGTTTTTTCTGGGCCCGCCGTTTCTGCTTCTGAGTCTTGGACGGCCTGGTGGGCAGCCGCTTCTTCGGCACGCGTCGCGCTTGCTGGATCAGAGCTTCCAGGCGGTCCAGGGCGTCTTCCCGATTCTGATGCTGGGAGCGGAAACGGTCGGCGAATATCACCAGCTCGCCGTTCCGGGTGATCTGGCCCGGCGCCATGCGTTTCAGGCGCTCCAGCACGGGACCAGGCAGGCCAGCGCGTTCCAGGTCGACCCTCAGCTGAACGGCGCTGGAGACCTTGTTGACGTTCTGACCGCCCGGGCCTCCGGAGCGCACGAAGCGAGAGCTCAGCGCCTGTTCGGAAATACCCTCCACCGAATTCCGCTTGATCATATGAATGCATGATGCACCGCTTGTTTGCTCAGGGCGAGACCGGCGATGAGGCGATGTCTACCGGCAGGGTTACGCGACGGGTAAATTTCCGGCCAGCGCTTCTGGATGCTCGCGTTTGCGGGTGACTTGCAGCGGCAGCATCAGGGGATTCTGCATTCGTCTGGATCATGGCCGTTGCACCTTGGGGTATCATCCGCAGCACGTGGATCTTTTCAGGCGTTAACGTTTTGTCGGCAGCTTTCTCCGCGCAGGCCCTTCCCGCTTCAGCGGTATCCCCGTGATGAACAGAGCGCCGCACTTGCTCGCTGGGGGTTCGTGGCAGCGGGAGTTAGCACAGGGTTTCCGGAAGGTAGACGAGCTGCTGAGTTATCTGGGCCTGGGCGGACATCCGACTGTGGATCCTCAGCAAGCGGCCGCTGCCTTTCCGCTTCGTGTCCCGCGATACTTCGCCGACCTCATGCGTCATGGAGATCCGGCCGATCCTCTGCTTCGCCAGGTATTGCCGGTGGCAGAAGAGCTGGTCGGCGCGCCAGGTTACGTCGCTGATCCGGTGGGCGATCTTGGCGTCGGCATCGGGGGCGGTCTGCTGCAGAAATATGCGGGCAGAGCGTTGCTCATCACCACCGGTGCCTGCGCCGTGCACTGCCGCTACTGCTTCCGCCGACACTATCCGTACGGCGCCGATGCCGCGATCCGAAATCGCTGGCAGGCGCCGCTCGAGGTGCTGTCGAGGCGCCCGGACATTGTCGAAGTCATTCTCAGCGGCGGAGATCCCCTCAGCCTCTCCGATGACAACCTGCGGGCGCTGCTCAACGGGCTCGAGGGGTTACCGCACTTGCGAAGATTGCGGATTCATTCCCGTCTCCCCGTCGTTCTGCCTGCTCGAATGCACCCTGAGCTCATAGAAATGCTCGGCCGCTCCCGGCTGGCCGTCAGCCTGGTCGTGCACGTCAACCACCCACGGGAAGTGACGCCTCGGCTCGGCGAGGCCCTGGCACCTTTGCGGCGCGAAGGGATCGTCCTGCTGAATCAGTCGGTTCTTCTGGCGGGGGTGAACGACGAGCCTATGGTGCTGGCGGAGTTGAGCGAGGGATTGTTCGATATCGGCGTGCTGCCCTATTACCTGCACCAGTTGGATCCGGTTGCCGGCGCCGCGCATTTTCAGGTCGACGACGATCGCGCGCGCGCTTTGCATGAGAACCTGAGCGCTCGCCTGCCCGGGTATCTGGTTCCGCGGCTCGTCGTCGACCGGCCTGAAACGGCATCAAAGGTACCGCTCTGAGCGGCACGGCCAGGGTGGTGAGTTGCCCATGAAAGATCAACTGAAAGATC
>CAMYJX010000033.1:27062-39553 GCA_947258825.1 uncultured Pseudomonadales bacterium | reverse complement strand
GGCGAGGCGACCGATATCGTCGAGAAGGAGATGTACTCTCTGACCGATCGGGATGGCGACAGCATCACCTTGCGTCCTGAGGGTACCGCAAGCTGCGCGCGCGCCATGCAGCAGCACGGTCTGCTCTTCAACCAGACCCAGCGTGTCTTCTACACCGGCGCCATGTTCCGCTATGAGCGGCCACAGAAAGGTCGGTATCGGCAGTTTCATCAGGTGGGTGCGGAAGTGTTCGGTCTGGCGGGGCCGGACATAGACGCCGAGCTCATCATGCTGGGCCAGGCGTTCTGGCAGCAGCTGGGTATCGAGGGCGAGATTCGTTTGGAACTCAACACGCTGGGCTCTGGCGAAGCCCGGGCTGCCTATCGGGACGCTCTGGTGGGCTATCTGGATCCCTATCGAAGCGAGCTGGACGCCGACAGCCAGCGGCGCCTCGACCAGAACCCGCTGCGCATCCTGGACAGCAAGGACCCGCGCACCCGGCAGATACTCTCGGACGCGCCTGAACTGCCGGATTTCGTGGACGCGGACGGGCACGAGCACTTCGCGCGCCTCTGCGCGCTGCTGGACGAGCTGGGCGTGGCCTATCAGGTGAATCCCCGGTTGGTCAGAGGCCTGGACTACTACACCCACACGGTGTTCGAGTGGATTACCCATGCGCTCGGGTCCCAGGGCGCGGTATGTGCCGGCGGCAGGTACGACGGGCTGGTGGAGCGGATCGGCGGGCGTGACACGCCGGCAGCGGGCTTTGCCGTCGGGCTCGAGCGGGTGATTCTCCTCCACCAGGCCGTCTCGGACGCGGCGGGCACAGCCTCTGCGTTCGACCCGGCGGCGGACATTTATATCTGCGTCATGTCGGCAGCTCATCAGGCCTGGGCAATGATGCTGGCGGAGAAATTGCGGAACGGGCTTCCAGGGTTCAGAATCCGCACCCACGCCGGAGGCGGCAAGCTCAAGAATCAGATGAAGCGCGCCGATCAATCCGGTGCGCGCTACGCCCTGGTGATCGGCGACGACGAGGTGCAGAGCGGTCGTCCGACCCTCAAGTACCTGCGGGAAGATCGGCCCCAGGAAAGCCTGATGGTGGAGGACGTGATTCAGCGCCTCCATGCCGCCGAATCCAGGCAAGATTGAACAGCATCGGCCGATTTAACGACATCGGGCGATGGAATTACATCGCGCGGTGGCGCGACAGGACGCGTGCTGAAGCGCGCGGAAACAGGAGGGTCCGGTGTCAGACTATCTGACAGACGAAGAGCAGATGACCAGGCTGCGGAACTGGTGGGAGCAGAATGGCGCCGCGTTGCTGGTGGGGGTCGTGCTGGTCGTTGTCGGCGTGGTCGGCTGGCGCTGGTATCAGACATCGGTGGAAGAGCGGATTGCCAACGGGTCCGATCTTTACGGGCAGTGGCTCGAAGCCAAAGGCGAAGCACGTCAGCGGCTCGGCGAGCTCATCGAGGAGGAGGCCGCCGGCACCGCCTACCCGACGTTCGTGCTGTTTCATCAGGCTCGAGATGCCGTTGAATCTGGCGATCTTTCGAAAGCCGAATCGGATCTGCAGGCTGCGGTAACCGCCGCTCCAGGACAGGAAATCGCCGACCTGGCGCGTTTGCGGCTGGCACGGGTGCTCTTCGAGCTGGACCGCGGGCCCGAAGCGCTGGACGCGCTGCGACAGATCAGAGGTGAGGGGTACCGCGCGCTGGCGGCTGAGCTTCAGGGAGACATCCATCTTGCAGACGGCGATCGAGAGAGCGCCCATGAGGCCTATGCATCGGCGCTGTCTCAGGCTCAGGATGGCAGCCAGCGACCGCTGCTGGAAGTGAAGGTTGCAGATACTGCAGATGCCGCTAGCTCGTAGGCTTTCTCTGCTGTTGGCCTTCGGCCTCGTCTCCGGCTGCAGCTGGTTTTCCTGGCTGCCCTGGGTCGGTGACGACGACGAGAAGAGCAAGCTGGAGCCGGCCAAGCTGCAGAAGTTCGATGCGGAGGTGAGAGTCCGTAAGGAATGGTCGGGAGGCATCGGTGATGGCCTTGGTCGGAAGTACCTGCGCCTCGATCCGGTGGTGCTGGCAGATCGTGTCTATGCGGCAGACGGCTATGGCGTGCTCGAAGCGCGGGATCGTTTCACCGGTAAGCGTCTGTGGCGGGTAAAGCTGGATGCGGATGGTGGCGGGTTTCTCAGCGGGCTCAACTTCTTCGATCGTCGTGATCCCAGCTTTGTCACCGGCGGAGTTGGGGCGGCTCACGGCATGGTGCTGCTCGGCACCACGAACGGCATCGTCATCGCATTTTCCGCTGCCGACGGCGCGGAGTTGTGGCGCGCCGAGGTGGGCAGCGAGGTGCTGGCGCCACCGGTTGGCGGCGACGATCTGCTTTTTGTTCAGACCAGCGATGGCAGGCTGATCGCGCTGGAGAAAGACGACGGCATCACTCGGTGGGGGTTCGACAACCAGATTCCCATCCTCACCCTGCGCGGCTCCAGCAGGCCGGTGTCCGCCGGCGGCGTCGTCATCGGCGGCTTCGCCAACGGCATGGTTGCCGCGATCCGGGAAGGTAATGGCGAGCCGCTCTGGCAACATCGGGTGATGCTGCCCCAGGGGCGATCGGAGCTGGATCGTATGGTAGACGTCGACAGCACCGGACTGCTGAGCAACGGAATCTACTACGTGGTTTCCTATCAGGGCAGGATCAAGGCCCTGCGGGTCGCTGACGGCTCGCTGCTTTGGGAGCAGGAAATGTCCAGCTATCTGGATCTGGCGGAGGGCTACGGCCACATCTACGTGGTTGACGAGGATGATGTCATTACCGCCATCGACCAGAGAACGGCTGAAGTGGTCTGGAAACAGGAAGGTCTGTTTCGGCGCAAGCTTTCGAGCCCCGTGGCGTTCAGCAACTACCTTGTGGTGGGGGACTCAGACGGCTATCTGCATGTGCTCGCCCAGAGCGACGGGCGCTTCATTGGTCGGCGTAAAGTCGATGGCGACGGGTTGCGCGCACGCCCGTGGGTCGCTGACAAACTATTCTATGTGCTGGGCAACTCGGGGTCGTTGCAGGCTCTGGAGATAGAGCCGAGGTAGAACCTCATGATCCCCACCCTCGCTCTGGTAGGCCGACCGAACGTCGGCAAATCAACATTGTTCAACCGGCTGACCCGCAGTCGTGACGCCCTCGTGGCGGACGTTGCGGGTCTGACCCGCGATCGCCGCTACGGCAGAGCCCAGTTAGACGGCGCTGTCTGCACGCTGGTCGATACCGGTGGCTTGATGGGCGACGCCGGAGCGCTGACCGAGGCGCTGGAGTTTCAGGCTGAGACCGCGATCGACGAGGCTGACGTGGTGCTGTTTCTGGTGGATGCGCGGGACGGTCGAACGCCCGTTGACGAAGATCTCGCCGATCACATGCGGCGTCGCGGCCGGCCGGTGCTGCTTGTCGTTAACAAGATGGACGGAGTCAGCGAAGACCAGGCGGTTGCCGAGTTTTCCCGGCTCGGCTTTGCCGACGCCGTCTACATTGCAGCCGCTCACGGCCGGGGCATGACGGCGCTCAACGAGCGGATTCTTGCGTTGCTGGAAAGCCACGTTGCCGGGTTTGTCCGGGAGCCGGCGTTGGAGCCGGAGAATGATGACCAGGCGGAGGATGGCCGGTCGGACGATGATCAGACGGAGGTTGACCAGGCCGAAGGCCATCCGTTGGAGAGCGCAGGCGTCCCCTCCGATCCCGAACCGACCTCGATTCGGGTTGCCATCATCGGCCGGCCGAACGTCGGCAAGTCTACGCTCACCAACCGCCTGCTTGGGCAGCAGCGTCAGGTGGTGTTCGATGCGCCTGGCACTACCCGGGATGCGATTGAGATACCCTTTGAGAAAGAAGGCAGGGCCTACACGCTCATCGACACCGCCGGCGTTCGCCGCAAAGGCCGGGTGGACGGCGTCGTTGAAAAGTTCTCCGTCGTCAAGACGCTGCAGGCTATCGAGCGGGCTCACGTGGTCATTCTTGTTTTGGATGCTCGCGAAGGTGTAGTGGATCAGGACCTGCACGTGCTCAGCTACGCGGCGGAAGCCGGCGCGGGCATCATCATTGCCGTAAACAAGTGGGATGGCCTGTCTGCAGACGACCGCGCGGCGGTTGAAAGAACCCTGGCCCGTCGTCTCCGCTTTGCACCCTGGATTCGGACGCTGAAGATTTCGGCGCTGCATGGCAGCGGCGTCGGCCTGCTGCTGCGTGAAGTAGATCGGGTGTATCGGGCCGGAAGATTTGCTGTTGGCACGACCCAGCTCACCCGTCTGCTGACGAGCCTCGTGAATGCCCATCCGCCGCCGTCGGTGCGCGGCCGACCGGTGAAGCTGCGGTTCGCCCACAAAGCCGGTGAGCACCCGCCGAAGATCGTCATTCATGGCAATCAGACCGATTCGGTGCCTGCCTCTTACATCCGCTACCTGGAGAAAGGCTTCCGCGAAGCGTTGGACCTTTCCGGCACGCCGGTGGACATCGAGCTGCGAACCGGGGACAACCCGTTTGCGGGCCGGAAAAATGTGCTGACCAAGCGGCAACGGCTGCAGCGCCAGCGAATGGTCCGCTATCAGAAGAAGCGTCGGCGCTGAGGGGTCAATCCAGATCCAGCGGCGGGACCGACGGCAGCTGATTGTCCTCGTCTATGGCGGTGACCCTGACGCTCAGCGCGCCGTCCTTCAGATGGGCGAGCAGCAAAGCGTCCGTGGAGGTGTCGTGGATGGAGGTCACCGGCGCGCCGCCGGTCTTTCCCGCCGCCGGCGGCCTGAGAACCGCGTAGCCTCGGCTCAGCGTGGCCAGCGGGCTGACGGCCTGCAGGGTCCTGGCCGCGTTGGTCAGGGCGCTGCGGCGGTTCTGCAGCGAACGCCGGGATGCTGCCAGCAACGCCTCCAGAAGATGCTGCACGTCCAGCTGTTGCTGCTGAATGCGCCGCTCCGGGCGGAGCAGATGCAGGCCTCGCGCAAGAACCTGGAGACCGCTGCGGGCTTCACCCAGACGCTGCAGCATGCCGCGTTGCAGGCGGTCCTCCAGCTCGTCGGCACGCTGCATCTGTTGTTGCAGGCGGCGTCCTGGATCGCTGAGCAGAGCCCGCAGGTGCCCGACCCGGTGTTTTTCTGCCGACAGGGTGCTCATCATCTCTCTCTGCAGACGCTGTCCCAGATGCCAGAAGCGACGGTCCAGCTCCTGACGATCCGGGGTGATGAGTTCGGCCCCGGCTGATGGGGTGGGGGCTCTGAGGTCCGCGGCGAAATCGGTGATTGTGAAGTCGGTCTGATGGCCCACGGCCGAAACCACGGGTACCGGGCAGGCTGCCACGGCTCGCGCTACCGTTTCCAGATTGAACGCCCACAGGTCTTCCAGCGATCCGCCGCCTCGCGTCAGCAGCACGACATCAGGGCGGAGATCCGGAATCCGGGCCAGCGCCCGGAGCAGTTCCGGCTCGGCGCGCTCGCCCTGCACGGCCGCGGGCACGAGGGTGACTCGTAGGGTCGGGAAGCGTCGCGAGACGACGTGAAGCACATCCCGCAGCGCAGCACCGCTGGCGGAAGAAATCACGACGAGGTGTCGTGGCAGAGACGGCAGCGGACGCTTCAACCCAGGATCGAAGAGGCCTTCCGCGTCCAGCTTCGCTTTCAGGGCCTCGAAGGCCGCGCGCAGGGCACCCTCACCGGCAGCCTCCATGTGTTCGGCAATCAGCTGGAAATCACCTCGTGCCTCATAGAGGCTCAGGCGCCCGCGGATCAGCACTTCCATCCCTTCCCGGGGCTCGAACCGGAGCGCCCGATTGCGCCCGGCGAACATGGCGCAGCGGATCTGCGCGCTGTCGTCCTTGAGGGTGAAGTACCAGTGGCCCGAGCCGGGTCGGCGGAAATTCGACAGCTCGCCGGCGACCCACACGATGTGAAAATGCTCTTCGATGAGCAGGCGTGCTTCGCGGGCCAGCGTGCTGACGCTTAGAATTGGGCGTTCATCGGCGGTTGACGGCATCGGGCGAGTTTACATGATCCGTGGGCGCCGATAGAATTTCGCTTTTGCGGAGTCCTAAATGTTGCGTATCGCTCAAGACGCGCTCACCTTCGACGACGTACTGCTCCTCCCCGCTTACGCTCAGGTCCTGCCCTCCGAGGTTTCTCTGGAAACCCGGCTGACCCGGGACATCAAGCTCAACATACCGCTCATGTCTTCGGCCATGGATACGGTGACGGAAGCTCGACTGGCCATCGCGATGGCTCAGGAAGGCGGTATCGGCATCGTGCACAAGAACATGAGCATCGAGGCGCAGGCCCGCGAAGTCCGCGCGGTCAAGAAGTTCGAAAGCGGGATCATTCGGGATCCCATTACCATTTCCCCGGACAGAACGGTGGCCGATCTCATCGAGATCACCATGGAGCACAAGATCTCTGGCGTTCCCGTTGTGGAAGGGTCGAAGCTGGTGGGCATCATCACCAGCCGTGACGTGCGGTTCGAGAGGCGAATGGACGCGCTGATACGGGATGTCATGACGCCCAAAGACAAGCTCCTCACCGCTACCGAAGATGCCAGCTTCGATCAGATCACCGATATCCTGCATCGGCATCGCATAGAGAAGGTGCTGCTCATCAATGACAGCTTTGAGCTCAAAGGCATGGTCACGGTGAAGGACATCAACAAGGCTCAGGCATTTCCCAACGCCTGCAAGGACGACCAGGGCTCGCTGCGGGTGGGCGGCAGCATCGGCACCGGCGCCGAAACCGACGATCGGGCCTCGGCCCTGGTGGAAGCCGGGGTAGACGTTCTGGTGGTAGACACCGCTCACGGCCATTCGCAGCGGGTTCTCGATCGCATCAGCTGGGTTAAGCAACGCTTTCCGAATGTGCCCGTGGTCGGCGGTAACGTGGCGACGGCCGAAGGCGCGCAGGCGCTGCTGGATGCGGGCGTGGATGCCATCAAGGTGGGTATCGGCCCCGGGTCGATCTGCACGACCCGGGTGGTCACGGGCATCGGCGTGCCGCAGATTACGGCAATCTCAGAAGCCGTCGCCGTTGCCAGAGACGCGGATATTCCGGTCATCGCGGACGGTGGTATCCGCTACTCGGGAGACATTGCCAAAGCCCTTGTGGCCGGAGCCAGCGTGATCATGATAGGCGGGCTGCTGGCCGGCACCGACGAGGCACCTGGCGAGGTGGAGCTCTACCAGGGGCGAACCTACAAGGCCTATCGGGGCATGGGCTCTCTGGGCGCCATGTCCGAGGCCCAAGGTTCTTCCGACCGCTATTTTCAGGAACTCGAGGGCGACGCGCGCAAGCTGGTGCCGGAAGGCATCGAAGGGCGCGTGCCCTACAGGGGGCCCGTCAGCCCCATCGTCAATCAGCTGATGGGAGGCGTACGCGCTTCCATGGGTTACACCGGGAGCCCGGATATCGAAACCATGCGCACGCGTCCCCGCTTCGTCCGGGTGAGCGCCGCCAGCATGGTGGAGAGTCATGTCCACGACGTGGCGATCACCAAAGAAGCGCCCAACTATCCGTTGAGCTGACGTGCAAACCGGACAAGACATTCACGAGCAGCGTCTGCTGATCGTTGACTTCGGCTCTCAATATACTCAGCTGATCGCACGACGGGTTCGTGAGGCCGGCGTTTACTGCGAGATACACCCTTTCGACGCGCCGGATGATTTTCTGCGCGATTTCGCCCCGAAAGGGGTCATTCTGTCGGGCGGTCCGGAAAGCACCACCGAAGGGCATACGCCGCGGATACCGGAGGCGGTCATGGCCTTCGGCGTGCCCGTTCTTGGCATCTGCTACGGCATGCAGGCGATGGCGGCGCAGCTGGGGGGCGCGGTGTCGCCAAGCAACATGCGTGAGTTTGGCCATGCTCTCATACGCATGGAACCCGGCACCGAACTGCTCCAGCCCGCGCGCGACGCCGAGGGAACAGAGCTGTCGGTCTGGATGAGCCACGGTGACAAGGTTACCCACGTACCCTCGGGTTTCGACGTAACCGCGAGCACCCCGTCGGCACCCATCGCCGCCATGGAAGACCGCGAACGGCGTCTCTACGGCGTGCAGTTTCACCCCGAGGTCACGCATACGCAGCTGGGGTCGGACATCATCCGTCATTTCGCCAGGGATCTTTGCGGCTGCGAAGGTCTATGGAACCCGGCCAATATCGTCGACGAGGCGGTTGCACACGTTCGCCATCTGGTCGGTGACGAACGGGTTGTTCTGGGGCTTTCCGGGGGCGTGGATTCCAGCGTGGTTGCCGCACTGCTGTCTCGCGCGATCGGCGATCAGCTGACCTGTGTCTTCGTCGACAACGGCCTGCTGAGGAAAAACGAGCGCCAGGAAGTTGCGCAGACTTTTGCGCCCTCCAACGCGCTCAACCTCAACCTCGTCGTTGTGGACGCCGAGGAAGAGTTCCTGCAGCGGCTGGCAGGCCACGAAGACCCTGAAGCCAAGCGAAAGATCATCGGCAATACGTTCATCGATGTGTTCGATCGCGAGGCGCACCGGATCTCGGGAGTAAAGTGGCTGGCACAGGGAACCATCTATCCCGACGTCATCGAATCGGCGGCCAGCAAGTTCGGCAAGGCCCATGTAATCAAGAGCCATCACAACGTGGGCGGGCTGCCGGAGCGGATGCACCTCAAGCTGATCGAGCCGTTGCGGGAGCTGTTCAAGGACGAAGTTCGTCAGATAGGCATGCATCTCGGGCTCCCGCGTCAGATGGTGTACCGGCACCCGTTTCCCGGTCCCGGGCTGGGCGTGCGAATTCTCGGCGCTGTGCGCAAAGAAGCGGCCGAGGTGCTGAGGGAGGCGGACGCCATTTTTCTCGAGGAGCTGCACGCGGCCGACTTCTATGACCGGGTCAGCCAGGCGTTTGCCGTCTACCTGCCGGTGAAATCCGTGGGGGTGGTCGGGGATGCGCGCCGCTATGCCGATGTGATTGCGCTGCGGGCCGTAGAGACCACGGATTTCATGACGGCGCGGTGGGCACACCTGCCCTACGAGCTGATCGAGCGTGTTTCCAACCGTATCATCAATGAGATCGAAGGGGTCTCCCGCGTGGTTTACGACGTTTCCAGCAAGCCGCCTGCCACCATCGAGTGGGAGTAGCCGGCACCTCATGAACGATGAGCGATGGATGCGGCGCGCGTTGGACCTGGCGGCCGAAGCCGCCGGCTACGGGGAAGTGCCTGTGGGCGCGGTGGTGGTGCTGGACGATCAGATAGTCGGCGAAGGCTGCAATCGACCCATCTCGCTGTGCGATCCAACGGCGCATGCGGAAATTCAGGCCATCCGCGACGCTGCGCAGCGCCTGGGCAACTATCGGATGCCCGGCGCCGCGCTCTACGTCACCATAGAACCGTGCACCATGTGCGCCGGCGCGCTGGTACACGCCCGGGTAGAGAATCTGATCTATGGTGCCCGGGAGCCTCGCTCCGGGGCGGTGGTGAGCGCTGCCGAGCTTTTGAGCAATCCGGAGCTGAATCATCGGGTATCGGTGCGCGGCGGCGTCCTTGCCGAACCCTGCGCAGCCGTTCTCCGGGAATTCTTTGCTTCCAGACGCAAAACCGCGGTCAGCAATGACTGAGCTGCTGTTGCTGCAAGGGCCGCCCGCGCTGTCTGCGTTCAGGCTTGCCAAAATGAGGCAGCGGCTTGGCGTGGCTGATGGCGCTCTTTACGCAGAGTTTCTGCATCTGCTTTGCCTCGAGGCGCCCCTCGATCAAGGGGAGGAGGCTCGCATCCGCAGCCTTCTCCAATACGGACCGGAGAGGGAGCGGCCCGACCGCGCCGGCAAGCTGGCCTTCACCGTCGTTCCCAGGCTGGGCACCATTTCGCCCTGGTCCAGCAAAGCCACGGATATTTTCCGCACCTGCGGATTAGGCAAGGTCATCAGGGTGGAGCGGGGGATCCGCTGGTATCTGGACCCCGCAGCCGCAGGTCGCCTCGATCCTGCCCCGCTGTTCGACCGCATGACTCAGAGGGTGGTCCCCGAAGGGCAGCTGGCTGGCGTCTTTGAAGATCTCCCGCCCAGGCCGCTGGTCAGGGTGCCCGTCATGGCGCGGGGTCGCGCCGAGCTCGTGCGGGCTAACGAAGCGCTCGGGCTGGCGCTTTCCGAAGATGAGATCGACTATCTGGCGGACGCCTACGCGGGGCTTGCGAGAGACCCGACTGATGTCGAGCTGATGATGTTTGCCCAGGCCAACTCGGAGCATTGCCGGCACAAGATCTTCAACGCGACCTGGCGGGTGGACGACGAGCTTCAGCCGCTCTCGCTGTTCGATATGATCCGCAATACCTGCCGGGCCATCAACGGCGCCGGCATCCTCAGCGCCTACTCGGACAACGCCGCGGTCATTCAGGGTCACCGCACGGAGCGCTACGTGCTGAATCCTCACGATCATTGCTACGCCTACGAGCAGGGTGAGGTGGACATCCTGATGAAGGTGGAAACCCACAATCACCCCACAGGCATCGCTCCTGGAAACCGGGAAGCCAGAGCGGATGGTGAGCGCTCTGGACATCATGCTGGAAGGGCCCATCGGCGCGGCCGCGTTCAACAACGAGTTCGGCCGTCCCGCCCTGTGCGGTTACTTTCGTACCTTTGAGCAGGCCGATGCCGGAAGCGTCGGAAGGGTCCGCGGCTACCATAAACCGGTGATGATAGCCGGCGGGGTCGGCAGCGTGCGGCCGGAGCACGTGGAGGCGGATCCGTTTCCGCCGGGAACCCGGCTCATCGTGCTGGGTGGCCCGGCGATGCTGATTGGTCTTGGCGGCGGAGCCGCGTCCAGCATGGCCTCGGGCGAAAGCGCCTCGGATCTGGATTTCGCTTCTGTGCAGCGCGACAACGCGGAAATGGAGCGGCGCTGTCAGGAAGTCATCGATGCCTGCTGCGCCCTTGGCGACGAAAATCCCATTCTGCTGATTCATGATGTCGGGGCCGGCGGTCTTTCCAACGCGCTTCCCGAGCTGGTCAAAGATGCGGGGATGGGCGGACGGTTCGAGTTGCGCAGCGTTCCCAGCGCCGATCCTGGAATGGCGCCGCTGGAAATCTGGTGCAATGAAGCCCAGGAACGCTATGTGCTCGGGATCGCACCTGAGCGTCTGGCTGAATTCTCCAGGTTGTGCGCCCGGGAGCGCTGTCCCTTTGCCGTGGTCGGCGAAGCCACCGCGGAGCAGCGCCTGCGGGTGAGCGATCGACAGTTCGAGGATGTACCCGTCGATCTGCCCTTATCCGTGCTGTTCGGCAAGCCTCCCCGAATGACCCGGGCCTTTACCAGCAGGCGCGTCGCCGAGGCACCGCTGGCGCCCGATCTTCTGGCGCTGGACGCGCTCACGGGTCACGTCGAGCGGGTGCTTCGATTTCCCGCAGTGGCCAGCAAGCAGTTTCTGATTACCATTGGCGATCGCAGCATCTCGGGGCTGGTTGCCCGTGAGCAGATGGTTGGCCCCTGGCAGGTTCCGGTTGCCGACGTCGCCGTAACGTTGGCTGGTTTCAGAACTTACGCCGGTGAGGGTTTCTCCATGGGTGAACGCTCTCCCCTCGCGCTGCTGGACCCGGCCGCCTCGGCGCGCATGGCGGTTGGGGAGGCGCTCACCAATCTCTGTGCTGCGCCCGTGACGGAACTGGGTCGCACGGTGCTTTCAGCCAACTGGATGGCCGCCGCCGGCGACGAAGCCGAGGAGCAGGCGCTGTTCGACGCGGTGCGTGCCGTCGGCATGGAGCTGTGCCCGGCGCTGGGCATTGCCGTTCCCGTGGGCAAAGACAGCCTTTCCATGCGCACCCGGTGGGATGACAAAGAAGTAACCTCGCCGCTGACCTTGATCGTTTCCGCGTTCGCTCCGGTGGCGGACGCCAGACGCACGTTGACGCCGCAGCTTCGCCTGCACGCAGGGGACACCCGCCTGTTGCTGGTTGACCTGGGCAACGGCAGAAACCGTCTGGGCGGCAGCGCGCTCGCTCAGTGCTATGGCCAGACGGGGGGCGAGCCGCCGGATCTGGATTCCCCGGAACAGCTTGTTCTCTTCTTTGAGGCCATTCAGAGCCTCAACCGGGAAGGACGCCTGCTCGCCTACCACGATCGCTCTGATGGCGGGCTGCTGACCTGCCTGCTGGAGATGGCCTTTGCTGCTCGATGCGGGTTGGAACTGGAGTTGCCCGCGGGCGAACCTGGAGAAGCGGTCAGCATGTTGTTTGCTGAAGAGCTTGGCGCGGTGATCCAGGTCCGGGCCGGCGATGTGGCCGCCGTCGAGGCAGCGCTGGCGGGTCTCAGCTGTGTGGATGTCGGGACGCCAGGGCCGGGGCGGCAATTCCGCATTCGCCGGGGCGACGTGGAGATTTTCAACGCTGAGCGGCCGGCGCTGCAAACCACCTGGTCTGAGACCAGTTACCGGATGCAGCGTCTGCGTGACAACCCGGACTGTGCGGATGCGGAATTCGCAGCCATCGGGCAGGAAAGCCCGGGCCTGTCCTGCAACTTGAGCTTCGATCCGGACGACGACATC